>CAYMQP010000032.1:16944-20623 GCA_964392505.1 uncultured Bacteroidales bacterium | reverse complement strand
GCAATGGTATTCATTACAGGTTTCATATTCGTGCTTAGCAAACTTGAATAAGAAAGGTCTAACGTAACTTTTCCGTTAGCTTTCGATGCAATCGGGGCTATTTTACCAAGTATATCAAATGTGGCAAAACTCATAGGAATATCAATACCGGTAGCATTGATTTTTAAATCGACTATTGGATTTTTTCTATCCTGTGTATTATATTCTCCGGTTAATTTCATAGAACCATCGAGTGTATTCATGCTCAGATTTTCCATTACAACCCGTCCTTCTTTAACATATATGATTCCTAACAGGTCTTTGATTTCGAGTTTATCATATAGAATATGCTGTATCGATGAAGTAAAACGAAAATCGATATTGGCAGGTACTTCAATTACTTCTAAAGGTGCTGTTTCTTCTTGCTCTTCTTCTGTCTCTGTTTCTCCTTCGGTCATGAGTTCGTTCAGATCTATTTTACGCGAATTAAGACTTAATTCTCCTTTTACTGTTTCATCCTTTAAGGCATATGGAATAAAGTTCGAAAGTCGGCCATTTATTTTAAAATCGCTCGAACCTAATACCGCATTAAAAGAAGCGATTTCGACATATTTAGGCGAAAATTTCAACAATGCTGTTTTTAGCGAGAAGGATTTTGGTAAATCAGGGCTGTTATAAAAAAGATTTGATATTTCGATATTTCCATCGGCTTTGAAATCTTCGTACCGTTGATTTTCAATGCTGGAAAGTTTTCCCATCCAGTCGAGGTTAGCCTTAATAATACCTTTTAATTCAGTGTCTTCCAAAGGAATTACATCCTGCATAGTCTTTAAATCGATTGAAGCATTAAGCTTTCCATTAGTAAACGGATCGCTAATGGGTGTTCGTAAATTCAATACAAGGTCTATAGGATTATCGCCGAGGTCGAGATGAAATTTATTTACATCTATGGCAGTATTATCCTTCTGAGTTCCATCGTAATGTATGTCTACATCGATATGAATATTTTCAGCTGATTTTGGCAGATCGGGATAACTGAATGTGGCATTTTGGACTAAAAGATTAACATCGGCATTTGGTGTGGTTTCTTCAGTTACACCTCCAGTTACTTTACCTTCAAGTTTTAATTTACCAGTTGTTTTTAGATCAGCAAAATCGTTCTTGTAGATAGCAGGAACCAGTGATAGGAGTGTTTTAAAATCAGTATTGCTTGTTACAAAATGCAGATTTGTTAAAATATCACCCGATTCGGGCATTTCGATATCCCCCTCGAAACTGAGAACTAATTCATTTAGTGATACATGGTTTTCGTTCAGCTTATAAATCGATTCCTTCAGATTGGCATCAACATCGAAATGCATTCCAAGTTTAACGTTTTTCAAATAGGGAATTCCTCCCATTATAAGATTCAGTTTTTCGCACTCCGAATTAATTTTAATTACCGAAAAGTCGGTGCCCAGATTACCTGATAATATGAAATCGAAATTATCGAGTGAGGCATTCATATTTGAACTATAGTCATTATAATGGATACGGGCTTTAGCAATCTTAAAAACTTTAAGCGCAATCCGTGTATTGAATTCAGAGGGAGTTGTATCTATAGGTTCCACTTCGAGTGTATCTTTTTCAGGAGCAATATCCCAGTTAACTTCTCCGTCCTTCAGTACGATAGCATTCACTAAGGGACGGTCGATCACGATCCGCTTGATATCGATAGTTTCCATTTTAATGACACTGATGATATCGGCAGCAACATCGAACGATTTTATATCGAGTAAAGTGTCCTCATCGAATTCATCGATTCCAACCACTGTTAGATTTTTTAGTCGGATGGATAAATTGGGGAAATTACGAATCAGCGACAGGTTTACATCTGAAACTGAGGCTTTTGCATTTATATTCTTTTCGAGTTGCTCATTAACGATACTGATAATTTTACCTTTAAAAACAAAGGGCGCAGCAATAAGCAACACAAGCAATATTACAATTACCAGGGCAAGAATCTTAAAGAACTTTTTCATATTTATCCGGTTTAGTTATTTACTTAAAATTATGAATTATGTTGAATTTTTCATACGGACTTTTCATTAAAAGTCGGGAAAATATAAACATCAGGAAAATGGTAAAAGAAATAAAACTTTTGTCATTTAAAAACGTACAGTAACCAGGTAATAAATTCAACTGAGTTATGTTATGTTGTATGTAAAATATACTTCCACTGAAGAAGGTTCAATTACATTCTTTGAGGAACAGCCTTTTTCAAACGCGTTATTTACCGATGCCCCCGATGCAATTTTTATACTCAATGGAAAAGACTATTCCATAATAGACTGTAATCAGAAGGCACTTGAATTTTTTGAAGCTGAAACAAAATCGAGTCTGATAAATTTATCTTCTTTCAGGTTATATGAGAGTGAGCCCATTGAGTTTTCGAGAAACCTACTTGAATCCAATATAAAAAATGGTGGGGAACACACACAGGAATTAGGTTTCAGAACGCTCAAGCAAAATGTGTTTTGGGGAAAACTCATTAAACGCTCGGTTAGAATAGAAGATATCGAATATATTATTCTTCGTATTAGCAAAGCCGTGGACTACTTGTGTACCGAGGAAGCTTTATCAAACCTGTTACGAGGAACTGCCAAAGTAACCGGGATTAAGTTTTTTAGAGAATTAGCCAAGCTATTGTGCCGTACTTTCGATGTTAAGCATGCATTTATTGGCAAGTTTACGGATAATGGTAAGTATTTAAAAATTATTGAATCGTATGGTCCTTTCCAGGGACTAAATCCGGAAAAAAATACAGTACGCAATTGCATTATCGAAAATATATTCAAAGGATACACTACTTTTTATCCGGGAGGATCAAGGGATTTGTTTCCTGGCGATAACTTTGTTGCGAAAAATAATATCGAAGGTTTTATGGGAACTCCTGTATTTGGAAGTTCAGGTGAAGTAATGGGAATTATTGCTTTTATGAACGACAAACCTATTCAGGAAATTCCTAATTCACGTTATATTCTTTCGATATTTGCATCGAGAACTGCTGCTGAGTTGCAACGGCTTCGATCAAAAGAAATACTGAAAGAACAGGCAAGACATCTGGCTGATGCAAATAATACAAAGGATAAGTTATTATCGGTAATATCACACGATCTTCTTAATCCACTACATTCTATAATGGGTTTTTCTGAATTACTTCGAGCTAAAGTCGATATTTATAAAAAGGAAAAACTGGTAGAGCGCATTGATATAATTGATAATTCAATTAAAAATATATTCTTTAAACTGGAAAACCTTTCCGACTGGTCGAATTTATCAAGGGAAAATCTTCGAATTAATCCCGAATATATTTCACCTAATGATATCGTACAGCAATGTCTTACATTATTTCATTTCATTATTAAGATCAAAGAACTGAATATAAAGGTAAATCTTGTCGATTGCCCCATGATATATTCAGACAGGCATATGGTAAACAGTATCTTCCGCAATTTGCTTTCGAATGCTATTAAATACACTCCAAAAGGCGGAAAAATTCGCATGGATTATAAAGATCTTTCAGGGAGGATCGAATTTATTATTAAAGATAATGGAATTGGTATGTTGATGGAGGATATTGATTTAATTTCCAAATTACCCGACAAAGCATCAACTGTTAAAATAGAGCACGATCAGCAATCGGGTCTCGGATTTGTTC
>CAYMQP010000032.1:7794-16934 GCA_964392505.1 uncultured Bacteroidales bacterium | reverse complement strand
TACTTGCCGTCGGGACTCCACCGCGGACGAGTCGCGGAACTGCCTTTTGCCGTCATGGGGATGGCTTCCTCACCGGGCGAGGTAGCAGCCACGATCAGCAATCGGGTCTCGGATTTGTTCTTATTAATACATTTGTTCGTCACCTGGGAGGCACAATAAAAATTAACTCTGAACCGGAAAAGGGCACTAAAGTTATCGTTCAACTGCCCCAATCGTTATAGTCATAATATGTATGCCGATCTTTATCAAAGATTCCCTTAACAATTCCTTTGCAGATCGGGGAAAATGATTTAACTTAATTAAGTTAAGTCAAGGGTATGTCTCTTTCCAGAATTTATGAGCAAAGGGCGGGTCGATATGTGCTGCAGTCAGTATTGATTTTTTCCATTTTATTTCTTGCCATTAAGGCCGATTTATGGTTATCGTTACCACCATACTATGCATCGCCTATACTTATCGGATCGGGTGTTGCTGTTGGTATGGCCTTACTTTTTGGTTTACGATATCTCATTTCTATTATTGCAGCCATTTTTCTCGGTTACTTTTATCATAATTATCAGTCGGTTGAGTTATTCGTTTCACCTACTATAATTGCGGTATCGATGTGTTTGATAGGATTGATAATTGTTCCAGCAAAATTCATTCTGATCCGATATTTCATAAAAGAATCCCAATTCCTCAGAGATCCCGTTGCCATTATTAAATTTTTACTTCTGATGGTTTTATTTTCAATTGTTACCTTTTTAATACTTACGGTTTTTATAAGAATAACAGATTTTATACCCCATAACATAAGTAAACCCATTATTTTTGCATGGACTGGATCCGAGCTTATTGGTTCCATTATTTTTATCCCTTTTATTCTGAGTTTTTCCAGGGAATATTTACAAACATATAGAGCAGGAGGATACCTGGAATATTTTTTAATTTCGTTGATTATTCTTTCAATTGGCGTTATTGTATTTTTCCTTCAGGAAATTTATTCAGAGAAATTATCTTATATCATAGTTCCATTTGTTTTTTGGATTGCGTTTCGCTTCAGCATTCGCGATACCGTAATCAGTTTGGTAATTATTACAATCATATCGACCTATATTACTATGCAGGGTATAAATAAAACCTTTGGAACTGATTTTTTTCATACTCTATATCTGTTTCAGCTATACTTATTTGTATTTACTCCTATTTTTCTGATTATTAATTCTTATACACGCGATCTCAGGAAAGTAGGATCGTTTTACCTGTCGGAACAAATTAAGCATAAAAAGTTTTCAGCTAATTTTCTGGCTAAAGGAAGGTTAAGCTTTTTATATCAAACCGATATACTTCGCCTGGCAATTGAACACAGTCCAGGGACTGTGGTGGTTACCGATCCTGAGGGTACTATTTTATATGTAAATCCTGCCTTTTCGAGGATCACGGGTTATGCGATACCTGAAGTAATAGGAAAAAATCCGAGAATCCTAAAATCAGGATACCATTCGGATTCGTTCTATGAGGAGTTATGGACAACTATAAAAGGTGGCAAAACATGGAAGGGAGAGTTTTATAATAAGAAGAAAGATGGTAGTTTTTATTGGGAGGAAGCCACTATTGCTCCGGTATTTAATAAATCGACTTTAACACATTTTGTTTGTACAAAAGAGGATATTACTGAAAGAGTACAGAACCGCATAGCTATTATTGAAAGCGAAAAGAAATACAGGTTACTGGCAGAGAATGTTGCGGATATTATTTGGGTAACTGATAAAAATCTTCAATATACGTTTATTAGTCCGAGTATAGAAAATATCACAGGATTCAGTGTTGATGAGATGTCTAACATGAAGATTAAAACCTATTTACCCGAGTTGCCCCCTGAATTAATTAGTATACTTAATAACCTCAGAAAAAATAGATCGTTTGAATTAAACCAGTTGTCAGAAAATAAATGGGAAACTTTATTCAGACGCAAAGATGGCCGGATGATTTGGCTTGAGTCTAGAGTTAGTCCTGTCTTTACAACTTCCGGCGAATTTGACGGAATAATTGGTGTTTCGCGCGATATAACGGCTAGCAAACATTCGGAAGAAGCACTTAAGATAAGCGAAGAAAAATTGCGTACTTTTTTCGAAAATACAAATGCCATTATTCTCCTAATCGATTCTGATACGGGACAGATTGTTGAGGCAAATAATGCAGCACTCGATTTTTATGGGTATACCAAATCGGAAATAAATCAGATTAACTTTTTTGAGATTATCCACGAGTCGACAGAGAAGACCCTGAATAAATTTCAAATTCTTAAAACAGGGAAGCAGATAATGTTAAAAATGCAGCACAAGCTTAAAAATGACAGAATTAAAGATGTTGAAGTATATCCAACACTGGTTACAACCGAAGAGAAAAAACTACTGTATACAATAATTCAGGATATTACCCGGCGAAAGAAAGCCGTTGCTGCATTGAAAGAAAGTGAGTCGAAAAAACTGGCCTTATTAAAAATTATTCCCGATCTTATTCTTGTAATTAACCGGAAAGGATACATACTCGATGTTTATACCGATGATCCGACAAAACTGGACATACCTCCAGCTCAAATGCTGGGTATGAAGTTCAAGAACATAATGTCTTCTAGCATACAGGATAAATTTAAAGAAGCTATAAAGCAGGCTTTTTTATCACACGAAATTCTATCATTTGATTACTCCTATAAGAAAAACAATGGAATTGTTTTTGAGGAAGCCAGACTAATTGTAAGCGGACAGGATGAATTACTCATTATACTTCGTGATATTACAGAGTTAAAACGAAGCGAATTTGAATTAAAGCGTGCATGGACAGAAGCTGAAAGAGCAAATGCTGCAAAGAGTACTTTCCTGGCTAGTATGAGTCATGAAATTCGTACTCCTATAAATGCCATAATAGGTTTTACGGAATTGCTCGGACGTGAATTACAGGATTCACAACTTTCTGGCTACCTAACATCCATAAAATCGAGCAGTAAAACATTACTTAGTCTAATTGACGATATATTGGATTTATCTAAAATCGAAGCAGGTGAACTCAGCCTGAAACCGGAATTTATCGACCTCCGGTCAATACTTGAAGAAATAAAAAATGTTTTTAGTTTTAAAATGCAACAAAAACATCTCAAATTTGAAATTAATGCATCTGAAGATCTTCCTAAATTACTTATGCTCGACGAATTGCGTGTAAGGCAAATACTACTTAATCTTATTGGTAATGCCTACAAATTTACAGATAACGGAGGGGTGTTATTAAATTGCCAGATAAACAATAAATATGTTAATGCAAATAACACTTACATTGAATTAAGCCTCGAAGTATCCGATACGGGTATTGGCATTTCGAAAGAATATCAGAAAAAAATATTTGAAGCTTTTAAACAACAGGATCAGCAAGATAGTCGTAAATATGGTGGAACTGGTCTGGGACTGGCCATTACCAAGCGACTCGTTGAAATTTTAGATGGTTCGATAGCCCTAAAAAGTAAGTTGGGTAGAGGAAGTAGCTTTTATGTTACTATACCTAATATTCTTGTGGGTTCTCAAAAGGATTCCGAACCGACTACCCAAAAGCAAAGTGAAAAAGTGGTTTTTAAAGATTCGACTATTCTTATTGCTGACGATGTTATTACTAACCGGGAATTGCTTAAGAATATTATAAAGGGTGATAAAATTACCTTTATCGAGGCAATTAACGGTGAACAGGCAATAAAACTTGCTGAAGAGAAAAAACCTGATCTGGCTTTACTCGATTTAAATATGCCTAAGGCAGATGGCTTTGAAGTAGCAAAGTATATGAAGACTCACAACAACCTAAATAAGATTCCCATAATTGCTATATCGGCTACAAAAATATCGAAGAAAGAATACGACCAGGCTCAGTATTTTGATGTCTTCCTGTCAAAACCTTTTAACATAAAAGATTTAGCCCATTATTTAAAGAAATTTCTGCCATATAAAAAAGTTAAGAAGGAAAAACCGGTAACAAAAAAAAGCAGAAAACTCTTTAAAAATTTATCAGAGAGTGACAAATTAGTATTGGCAAAAGAAATTAAAATACTACTTGAAGATTACTTTGTTATTATCGAATCTTCTTCATTTGATGCGATTCATGATTTTGCCAAACGTACACAAAAGCTTTCTTCAGACTTTAAGATAGCTTCTTTGGAAAATAATGCCAATGATATACTTGAAGCATCTCAAAATTTCGATATCGAAGCAATTACTCAGCATATAACGGCTCTGCCCAAGCTGTTTAACAGAATTATCGATGAACTCAATGAATAAACCTTCAGAAGGGGCTACAGGAGTTCCGTCGATTCTTATTGTCGACGATGTTCCGAAAAATATACAACTTGTAGCCAAATTTCTAACGGAAGAAAACTATAACCTGTTTTTTGCCCAAAGTGGTGAAGCGGCGCTTAAACAGATTCAAATCTGCGAATTTGATTTAATACTGCTCGATATCATGATGCCTGAAATAGATGGTTTCGAAGTTTGTTCAATTATTAAAAATAATGAATCCACACAGGATATCCCTGTGATTTTTCTTACCGCCAAGTCGGATGAAGATACAATTGCAAAAGGTTTTTCGCTAGGTGGGGTCGATTATATTACTAAACCATTTAATCCGGTCGAACTGGTTGCTCGGGTGAAAACACATTTACAATTGCGACAACGCGAAAAGGAATTACAGAATTTAAATGTAACTAAAGATACATTGCTCTCTATAATCAGTCACGATCTTAAAACACCTTTTTTTAATATTATTGGACTTGGAGAATTGCTGCTGAACGATTTCGATTCTTACGATGATAAAATGAAAAAAGAATTGATTACAAATATGGTCGATTCTTCGCGCGCATCGCATAATCTGCTAGATAATTTACTGAACTGGACACGTATTCAAACAGGTAAAATAATATACGACCCAGTGAATGCTAATGTGAAAACTATTATTTCAGAAGTTATTGATTTTGTTTCGAGTCAGGCCAGGAATAAGGAAGTGAATTGCAGCTTTAAAGCCAGTGAAGAAATTACCGTATTTGCAGATAATAATATGTTGCAAACCATAATTCGCAACCTGGTTACTAATGCTATTAAATATACTCCTAGAGGTGGCTCAGTTAAAGTAAGAGCAACAACAAAACAGGATAATGCTATCATAGAAGTAATTGATACAGGTATTGGAATGTCATCTGAGCAGCTTAACGAATTGTTTGTAACCAAAGAAATGAAATCCACTCCGGGAACTGAAAATGAACCAGGAACGGGATTTGGTCTTATTCTTACAAAAGAATTCGTGGAAATGAACCAGGGTTCAATTGAAGTAGAAAGCGCTATAGGTAAGGGTACTATATTCAGGTTTAATCTTCCTTTGGTAAAAGAAATATAATTATTTCCTCATAATAAACTTCACTCCACTGAATTTATACTTGATTCATTTTTGGATAGGCTATAGTAAATTGAGTTAATTACGGATTTAATAAAATCAAAAATTGAAATTTGGCAAGCTGCCCTGTGTTTTTTTATATTTACTGACGAATTTAAAAGCAGTAAATTATTTCAGAAAAATTTCAATATATAATTAGCAGGTTATTCGCTAAATCAAATAGTTTGTTACTTAAAGCAGACAATCTGTTAACTGATAAGCATACATCAATCGTGAACAAACTCAACGCTGCTTTCTTAATTTGTTTATCAGGAGAAAACCATCCTAATTATAAAGCAGCATATAAGCTATTGAATCAGGGATTTGAAAATCCGGATCTTAACAACCTTGCAATTTTTTTTCTCCGTCGTCTTACAGATATTGAAGAAGAAATTACTTCTGTTGAAAATTCTGATACTAAATTTCAATCCGATTTATCAAACCTCAAAGAATACCTGAGTCATCCGGTATTTGTCTCCGATAGGGATTTTAATAATAAAGTTTGGCAACTATTTTTTCCAGAAGCTGTTGGCGTATTGGAAAGCAAGCATCAATATGCCGATGCATTGCGTAAATTGAGAATTGTAGATATCGATGAAGAAAATCCAAATCCTATTTTAGAACCTGGCCAGGAAATACTATTCACTTCCAATGTTCTTTTAACAATCCCTCACAAGAATACGGATATCGATAGTTTAAACTATGATAATAACATAAAACAAGTCCTTAAACAAGCTGCTAACGAACCCCAACTTTATTGGTTCGATCATCCTATTCAAATAGGTGTTGCACCCGAAGCAAACGAAATACTTTACGGTTTAGTTAAGTTGGATGAATCGCTCGAAACTGAAAAAGAGCGGGGAAATCTTAAAGGTGATAAAGTACAGTGTTTGCTATCTGTTTCAGTTACACACAAGAGTTTACATGGAATTGCCAAAGGTTATATTCAGCAGGAATTATCCCATAACGGATCGTTAAAAAATCTGGAAGTATATATATTTACGGAAAATGATACCCAAAAACTGATTAATGAAATATTATTACCAATCGCAAAACAACAATTCAACCTCAAGAATGCAAAAGAATTATTACAAGTTTTTGGGGTCGATGGGGAATATGGCCGTCATTATTGTTTTTTAAAAGCTATTGCAGCTTTTTGGAATGTATTAATAAACCCAGAAGTAAAAGCTACGTTCAAAATTGATCTCGACCAGGTGTTTCCTCAAAAAGAACTTGTGGAGCAAACAGGAAAATCAGCATTTGAACATTTCAGAAATCACTTATGGGGAGCAATAGGGATTGGGCATGATAATAAGGAGCTTGAGTTAGGTATGATAGCAGGTGCACTAGTAAATGAAAAAGATATCATTAAGGGAATATATACCCCTGATGTAACCTACCCTGAGACTATTCCCAATAAAGAAGCCAACGTATTCTTCAGTAAACTGATGATGGCTTTATCTACCGAAACTGAATTAATGACACGTTATGAAAAAGATAGTATAGTAGACGGAAAACAAAAATGTATTCAGCGAATTCATGTTACCGGTGGCACCAATGGGATTTTGGTCGATGCTTTGCGCCGGCATCGACCGTTTACACCTTCATTTATAGCCCGTGCCGAGGATCAGGCATATATTATGTCAGTACTAATACAGACAGACAAACCCCGACTGGCTTATTTGCATGAGGATGGTCTCATAATGCGTCACGATAAGGAGGCTTTTGCCACACAGGCAATGAAAGCGGCCAAATTTGGAAATATCGTTGGCGATTATATTCGTTTGTTATACTTCTCGGCATATGCACGTTTACTTACCGATGATTTGGAACAGTTGAAAGAAATCCTTAATCCGTTTACAGGATGTTTTATTTCACGAATTCCTATAACGGTTTGTATGTTGCGCTTTGCGTTAAAAGGAGCTGACTTTTTCGAAAAGGGTAATAATGAATTAGGACAGCGTTTCTTAACTGAAAATGTTTGGCGGCTTGATCGAGCAATAGAATTTATTCAGGGCAGAAACAGCAAATTTAAGCAACAACTGGAATTTGAAAGAAAAGGATGGAAATTGTATTACGATATATTGGGTACCATAGAGAAACAGAAATCGCGTGAGACTTTGTTTATAAAAGAAATTTTTAATAAAGCCAGACATTTAACGGATGCCTGTAAGATTGATTTGTAAAAGCTTATTATACAGATGAAAAAAGCCTCAGAGTATTCTGAGGCATAGTACAAGCAAGTCAATTTAAAAACTAATCAATTTTAACCAATTTTTGAATACCTATATAATTATCCGATTGTATTCTAATATAATAAATTCCTGGTCTGTATTCCTCAAAATTCCAGCTTATACTCTGGTACCCAGCATTAAAACTTCCTGAATAGATTTTATCGAGAATTTTACCATTTACACTGTGAACTGATATTTTTACATAGGTAGCTTCTGGCTGGTAAAAACTTATATTACAAAAATCTGACACCGGGTTGGGTATTACTAATAAATTTTGTTGACTATCGTCGGTTAATCCATAAATTTCAGCAACTGCATATACAGTGATCAAATCACTTTTTATTGCGGTAACTGTGCCTCCTGCGCCCGTCACGGTCAGCGATACACTATAAATACCTGCATGAGTATAGGTGTGAGTTGGATTTTGCTCGATACTGATTTCTTCATCTCCAAAATCCCATAACCAGCTTGAGCAATCACCTGTAGAGTTATCTGTGAATTGCACTTCCAGAGGCATATTTCCTGCGGCCACATTTGCCGTAAAATCGACCTCAGGTGCTTGTATACCGTATAATATAATATTATCAAGCCATGCTTCATCTTCACCTACCTGAAACTCTCCCCGTATTTTAAGTTCATCCAGATTTGCCAAAACAAATTGTAATTCTTCCTTAGTTGCTGTGTTGCCGGTAGTATCATTTATCCATCCTCTTCCTTCAATGATACCCTCTAATATCGGAGCACAATAGGTTGAAAATGTATCCGGTGGATTGTACCTGAAATTAAATGAAAGTGATACAGAATCGCGTACCAGTATAACATCATCGGTCCTGTCATTCTGATTGTCAATATATATCTGTCGCATATCGAAGCTAATGGAGTGACCATATGCTCCCGTTATTGTTCCTAGGAATTTTTCAGGAGCAGAGAATTTCCAGACCGTAGTTCCTTCTTCTCTTCCCAGAATATAACCTCCGGGATTTCCTTCTCCAGTGCCGTGATAAGGACCATCTCCACCATCGGCCAGTTCCCATCCTTCAGCATTAACTTCGAAGTCGCTGTATGCAATAATCTCAGGTTCCAAATTATAGGGGAATTCTGTTATACTCCATGCAGGATCATTGGCATCAGGATCACCTGTAGAACCCAATCGGCCGTCAAAAGCATTTGCCTGATCAATTACGGCTTGTCCCTGTCCTCTGTTCATTTTCCAATATGCAATCAATCCGGCTTCATTACCAGTAAGATTTTGATTCATATTTGCCTGTATTTGCGGTTGGGTACGCACATGATCCCATATTCTGACTTCATTGATTTGTCCGTTAAAAAAATCTGTCGCAGTTTTTACAGATGACATATTATCCCAGTCCATCCCCAATATCAGGGGTGAATTACTTGCATCATCTCCTATTACAGACGATACTCCATTTGCCCAAAGTAATTCACCATTACGATACACGATTATAT
>CAYMQP010000032.1:0-7784 GCA_964392505.1 uncultured Bacteroidales bacterium | reverse complement strand
GGTGATGCCAGCCTGCTATTTTATGTCCACCTGCTGCAAACCCGGTTTCACCGCCTCTGACTCTCACAAAAAGACCATCATGAGTATTATAATAGGTCCCATTCCGGTAATGTGTATGATAACCAATCAACAGGATATTTTGAGATCCATTAGCATTATGTTTTCCTAAAAAATATTGACCATATCCATTGATTGGATCGAGTATGTAAGTAGCGTATGGATTTACCCACATTTCTATTGTTACGGTATTCGGAAGAACAAGGTCTTCATGAAATTCAACATAATCGTCGATACCGTCAAATTCAAGAGCAAACTGGTTTTCTTGGGCTTGCAAGCTCAAAGCAATAAAACAAGACAATAATGAAAGTGAAATTTTCTTCATAATGATTGGATTTTATATTGATAATTGATTTAAATTTTTAATCAATAAAAGATTGGTTTTCTATAAAGTGAATGGGGAAATGCGAATAAAAAGTCACTTTAAGTATTGATAATTTTTTAGCGAATAAATTAAGTTGCCTAAATTACCAGTCTCTCAATATTTTATGGGATAAATTATTGCTAAAATAATGGTCTTTAGTATGTATGTTATCAACATTCGAAAATTATAAGAATTACTAATAGATGAGCCATTAACAGATAAATTTGATGATTATGAAATACTTCGAATGCAGAGAGGAAATAGAGGTTTGAATCAATATATAATTTATGATTAAAATCTATTTTGTTTAAAATGTGGCTTCGTAGATTAACCCTTCTAGTTCATTGCCGAGATTAATGTTATTAACAGTTACCTCATCAGGCACTTGCAGCACAACAGGTGCAAAATTCATTATTCCCTTTATACCATTTGAAACTAATAAGTTACAAATTTCCTGTGCTGCGATATCAGGGACAGCAATGATTGCCGTAATTACATTGTATTCTTTAATAAGTGAGGGTAGTTTGTCTAACGGATAAACAGTTATTCCGAATTTTTTAATATGCTTTGCAGGATCGATATCAAAAGCGGCGACAATATTTATATTGTTTTTTTTGAAATTTTCATATTGAATAAGAGCCTTGCCAATATTTCCCATTCCAACAATAATCACATTTTGAATCTCATTTCTTTTAAAAATATCATTTATTGTGATTAAAAGCTCATTTATCACATAACCCCGCTTTTTGTTACCCCGAATACCGAATAATGAAAAATCTTTTCTAACCTGTTCTGCAGTAACACCAGCCCTTTCACCTAAGGTGTAGGAATAAACTTTTTTAAAACCTAATAACTCAAGCTGTTTTAAGCATTGCCTGTATTCCAGTAGTCTTTTAATGGTTATTCTTACAGCCATAATTAATTATTATGGACAATTGAGTAGTCTGTAAAAATAATTTCAATTGGCAGTATCGCCATAATCAATTGCCCATGTAAATATAGTCAATTAACTAAGGTTTATTACTATGAAAAATATCGAAAAAGTATTTACAATTGGAAAATAAGGTTGTATATTTACTTTAATTTATTGTGAAAAAAATAACATTATAGTTCTTTGATTTTCTTGATTATCCGAAGCGAAATATGATATGGAGGGAGAATTAATTATTTTATTTTTAGTTGTCTGTCATTTTTTATGAACTCCTGATACACAATTAATTATACTGTGCCTTGTTCATTTCTCTTTTACTGCAATTCATTCTTGAATTGAAAATGTCTCAGTAATTACCATAGAGTAGGCAACGGAAGAATCCTGAAAAGGGATTCTTTCTAGAATCTCAGCCATACAAAATCAAATGTGGAGGATATCATATGGATGTGAACATCCAGACAGGTGTCTTTTTTTCCGAGAGGATAAATGGACATCAAAGCAGAATCAATTTTCAGGAACTAGAAGACTATCTCAGTAAAATACCAGAAGTAGCTAAAATTTGGTATCTACCTTCAATTTCAAAGTCAAATCTCAAACAGGTTGCTGCCCGGATAAGGAAAAACCGGCTTAATCGTATTATTATAGCCGGCAACATGCCTGGTTTTGTAAAAGATTTTGTATCTAGGGCACTAGTGCTATCCGGGAACGATCCCAGTCAGGTAATTCTTGCCGACTTTCATAATTATGATGCAGTTGCACCTGCTGATATGGAGCGTGCCAAAGCTATAATTACCTGTGCGATATACGGAGTCCCTTTTGAAACTGCCACAGCACCGAAGGAAGTCCCGGTTAATTCCGAAACATTAGTTATCGGTGGAGGAATAGCAGGTATTCAGGCTTCACTGGAAATTGCAAATAGCAATAATAAGGTATACCTGGTTGAAAGGGAAAGTACTATCGGTGGGCATATGGCAATGTTCGATAAAACCTTTCCTACGCTGGATTGTGCGGCATGTATTTTAACCCCAAAAATGGTTGATGTGGGACAGCATAAGAATATTGAACTGCTTTCATATAGCGAGGTTGAAGGAATATCAGGTGTTCCGGGAAATTACAAGGTTAAAATCAGGAAAAAAGTACGATATGTTAATAATAACTGTACGGGTTGTGGAGAATGTGAAACAGCTTGCCCGGTTACTAACGCACCTCAAATCCAAGCTCCAATAAAATATAGCCGGAATATTGAAGCCTCAGAAATTGAAAAGGTCGATAAAATTCTTCATAAGTATAGGCATAATGGTAATGGTTCTCCAGGTGAACATATGCTTATTCAAATTATGCAGGATATTAATCTTGAATACAGGTATCTTCCTGAATACTCCTTAAAATATGTGAGTGAACGACTTGAAGTTCCCTTATCTCAGGTGTATCATGTAGCTACTTTTTATACTGCTTTTAGCCTTACTCCACGTGGCGAACATGTGATTAAAGTATGCATGGGTACTGCCTGCCATACCCGTGGAGCACCATTAATACTTGAAAGATTTGAATCTATTCTGGGTATAAAACCTAATGAAACAACCGAAGATCAAAAATTTACCTTACTAACTGTTGGATGTTTAGGTTGCTGTGCTTTGGGGCCAGTAGTGAACGTTGATAACGATTATCACCAGATGAGTTTAAGTAAAATAGATAAGATGATCGACCATTACTATAAAATGAGTAAATAATATGACAAAACTGAAAAATACTCAGGAGCTGGAAAATTATAGTAAGAAAGTTGCCAAGTGGCATGAAAAGAAACAAAAATCGATAATAATTTGTGGTGGAACGGGTTGTCTTGCTATGAATTGTAAAAAAACTGTTGATGCATTCAGAAGTGAACTTGATAAAAAGAAATTAGCTAGTAAAGTTAATATAGTAGTCACAGGTTGTCATGGTTTTTGTGAGAGAGGGCCGTTGGTTGTTTTGAGACCCGAAGGTATATTCTATCAAAAGGTTAAAGCTGAAGATGTTGAAAGCATTGTTGATCAGACCGTTATTAAAGGTATAGTTATTGACACGCTATTGTACACAGGCATCAAAGACGGTAAAAAAATTCATCTCGAAAAAGAAAAAGATATTCCATTTTACAATAAACAAACTCGCGTGATTTTTCGCAACAATGGGTATATAAGTCCTACAAATATCGATGATTATATTGCTATAGGAGGGTATTCTTCGTTAGCGAAAGTTCTAAATAGTATAAAGCCTGATGAGATAATCAATATCATTAAGAAATCCGGTTTACGGGGTCGTGGAGGAGGGGGTTTCCCCACCGGACGAAAATGGGAATCATGTAGAAAGGCTGAAGGAGATAGAAAGTATGTCGTAATCAATGCCGATGAGGGAGATCCCGGAGCTTATATGGACCGGTCAATCCTCGAAGGGAATCCACATTCAGTGTTAGAAGGAGCAATTATTGGAGCATATGCTATTGGAGCTAATGAGGGCTATATATATGTCCGGATGGAATATCCTTTAGCTGTCAGACATTTTAGAAAGGCTCTTGATGATGCCAGGGAAAAAGGATTACTGGGGAAAAATATTTTGGGAAGCGGATTCGATTTTGACATCCAGGTGAATCAAGGTGGTGGTGCATTTGTATGTGGTGAAGAAACAGCCCTAATGGCTTCAATTGAAGGAAGAGTGGGTGAACCCAGGGCAAAACACGTGCATACTGTTGAAAAAGGTTTATGGGAAAGACCTACAGCACTGAATAATGTCGAAACATGGGCGAATGTTCCACTGATAATTGAGAAAGGATGGGAATGGTATTCAGAAATTGGTACTAATGGAAGTAAAGGAACCAAGATATTTTCTCTCGTAGGAAAGGTCAATAATACGGGTCTTGTTGAAGTTCCAATGGGTATGTCGCTGAGGGAGATAATTTATGAAATAGGAGGGGGCATCATCAAAAATAAAAAATTCAAAGCAATTCAAACAGGAGGTCCATCAGGAGGTGTGATACCTGACAAATTACTGGATTTACCCGTCGACTTCGACGAACTTACAAAAGCAGGCTCTATGATGGGTTCCGGTGGAATGATTGTTATGGATGAAGATAATTGCATGGTTGATATTGCAAAATACTTCATCAATTTCCTTAAAGACGAATCATGCGGAAAATGTACACCCTGTCGTGAAGGACTCATTCAAATGAGTAATATCCTTGAGAACATTTGTATTGGAAAAGGAGCAGAGGGTGATATTGAAAGAATAGAGGAACTTGCATGGATCATGAAAGAGGGTTCGCTTTGTCAGCTTGGAGCAACAGCTGCAAATCCAGTACTTACTACACTGAAGTACTTCAGAGATGAATATATTGCGCATATCAAGGAAAAGAAATGTACTGCAGGAGCATGCAAAGAGTTAATTCAATATGTAATAGACGAAAATAAATGTACAGGTTGCCTGCTATGCTATAAGAATTGTCCAGCAAATGCTATTTCGGGCGAAGCCAAAAAGGTACATGTAATTAACGAAGACAGATGCACAAAATGCGGTATCTGTTATGATGTCTGTCCTGCTAAATTCTCGGCAGTATATAAAGCGACAGGAATCAGGAAAACTTCGGTAGAAGCAGAAGTATACAATTAAACTGAATCGAAATGCCAAAAGATTTAATTATCGATGGAATAAGGGTTAATACAGATCCCTCGAAAACTATTCTTGAGAAAGCAAAGGAAATAGGGATATCCATACCGACTCTTTGTAACCACAAAGCTCTTTTACCCTACGGTGCATGTCGAATTTGTCTTGTTGAAACAATATGGAAAGGTAAATCGAGTCTTCGCACCGCCTGCACTTATCCGACATGGGAGGGAGAAGTGAAAACAAATTCAGAAACCGTTCGAAAAGCCAGAAGAATGATTCTAGAGCTTATGCTGGCAGAAGCTCCCGACGCAGAAGATATACAAGAATTGGCACAGGAATATAGTGCAGATAATAAGAAATACGAAGTGAATAGGGCAGGGGAGAAGAACAGATGTATTATGTGTGGGTTATGTGTACGGATATGCAACGATGTTATGAAAATCGGGGCAATCGGATTTAAAGGACGGGGCTTCCAGCGTGAAATCGCAACTCCATTCGATAAATTTTCTGAGGTTTGCAGTGCCTGTGGTGCCTGTGCGTTTATTTGTCCTACCAACGCAATTAAGCTTGAAGATATTACCGATAAGAAAATCACACCCCTTTTATCTGATTTTGAAATGCTATTGAAGACAAGAGCTGTTATGAACCGTGCTTTTCCACAGGCTGTGCCTAATAAAACGTTAATAGACGGGGAAAATTGCATGTATTTCAACAACAATGAAGCTTGCCAGATTTGTAAAGAAGTTTGCGAATTTAATGCAATAGACTACAAAATGAAGGATGAGACTTTTGAAGTAAATGTAGGCAATATTATAGTAGCAACAGGATTTAAAGTGTTTGATGCAAAACGTGCTGAACAGTTTGGCTATGGAAAATTTACTAATGTAATTACCTCACTTGAATTAGAACGGATAATCAATGCATCCGGACCAACAAACGGGAATATTATTCTCCGAACAAAAAATAAAAAAGGTAACATCATATTTTCGCCTGATAACCAAAAGCCAAAAAGCGTTGCAATTATTCACTGTGTAGGAAGCAGGGATGTGAATTATAATAAGTATTGCTCCAGGGTATGTTGCATGTACTCATTAAAACTCGCTCATTTAATAAAGGAAAAATTACCCGATACCGAGGTTTTTGAGTACTATATCGATATGCGGGCATTTGGTAAAGGATATGAAGAATTCTATGAAAGGATCAAAGAAGAAGGAGTAAATGTGATACGGGGAAAGACCGCAAAAGTCGAAGAAAATGAGGGAATGCTTTCTATTCGAGGAGAAGACATCCTGGCTAATAGACTGATAGAGCAAAACATTGAAATGGTTGTGCTGTCAGTAGGCCTTGAACCCAGAGAAGATGCTGCCGGAATAAGTAAAATGCTTGGAATATCGCAGGATTCAAATGGCTGGTTTACCGAAGTAAATAGTAACAGCAATCCTACGGGAACGTTTATGGGAGGAGTTACCGTTGCCGGTACATGTCAGGGACCAAAAGATATTCCCGATACAGTTGCACAAGCATCAGCAGCAGCATCACAGGTCATTCAGAGTATAAAAAAAGGTAAGCTCAAAAAGAGTACAAAGGATGTTTCTCTTAAAGAAATCGAATCGAATGTAAAAAAACTTACTGCTAATTCTAAAGTGTAACAATCATGCGTAACCAGGTCGATCCTCAATTGGTAAATGATTTAAAGAAATACGGAAAAGGTAACTGGAATGCCTGTTATCATTGTGGTAATTGTACTGCCATTTGTACACTTACCGAGGAAGGAAGTCTTTTTCCCAGAAAAGAAATCAGAACCATGCAGATGGGTTTAAAGGGTAGGATGGCTTCCAGCATTGAACCGTGGTTATGTTATTATTGTGGCGATTGTACCGAAACATGTCCGCGCGACGCCAATCCCGGCGAGTTGATGATGGCAATCAGGCGGTATCTGACAAGAATATATGACTGGACAGGACTTTCAGGCTTGTTTTATACTTCATTGCCTGCATTAATCATCGCATTCATCATGGTAGCTCTTGCTGTTATTGGTGTAGGTTATTTAAATCAGTTTAACACCGAATCAGTAATGGAATTCGGACATTACTTTGAAAAAATAGCCATTCTCTCCGTGGCCGGTCTGATATTGTTACCAAATATTATACGTATGTTCTATTTTACAATTCTGAAGGAAAAAATTAAAGCACCCATCTTTTTTTATATAAGGGGAATCGGAGATCTATTCCTGCATATGTTCACACAGAAGAACACGTTGAAATGTGATAATATCACTTTTCGCTGGATTGAACATCTGTTAATTGTAATTGGATATTTAGCATTGCTAATTACCACAGTTTTTTTAAATTGGTTTTCAACTGAAAATACCTTCATTATTGTTTTGGGTTATATGGTGGGAGGTATAATATTCATTTTCACATTCGATTTTATCATTAGTCGTATCAGAAAGAAAAAAGAGGTAACAAAGTTTTCCCACGTTACCGATTGGATATTTATTATATGGCTTTTTCTAATGGCCCTAAGCGCCTTCATGGTTCGTATTTTCATCGATATTGGAATAATAAATACAAATTTGTGGCTTTATATTATCCACTTGATCGTTCTTGCTCAATGGGCTGTATTAATAGTACCATTTGGCAAATGGACACATTTTCTCTACCGCTCTTTTGCGCTCTATTTCAATGATTTGAAAATGGCAGCACTTAAACACCAGGTTACCTAATAATTAAAATGATTTAATTATGGAAGAATCAAGAATAGGGGTATATGTTTGTTGGTGTGGCACTAACATAT
>CAYMQP010000031.1:14939-20699 GCA_964392505.1 uncultured Bacteroidales bacterium | reverse complement strand
AGCCTGCCCAAACCGAATGCCTTACTACTGACACGCAATATGGGCGGTGTCTGGAACCGTTTATATTCGTTACTATTCACCAGACGAATTACTTTCATTACGATTTCATCTTTGAAGCCTTCATCTATAATCTCTTCAGGTGATTTTCTTAATTCAATGTAATTGTAAAGTATGGGATCGAGCACTTCGTAATCGGGTAGCGAATCGCTGTCTTTCTGGTTGGGTTTAAGTTCAGCCGAAGGTGATTTTGTGATTGTGTTTTCAGGAATAATTTCTTTATCGGAATTAATAAACCTGGCAAGCTTATACACGTCGGTTTTGTAAACATCGCCCAGAATTGAAATACCTCCGCTCATATCGCCATATAATGTACTATAACCAACAGCTGCTTCACTTTTGTTAGAGGTATTTAGTAAAAGATTACCAAATTTATTAGATATAGCCATTAATAGTGTGCCTCTGACACGTGCCTGTATATTTTCCTCGGCAATATCGGAAGGCAGATTCTTAAATAACGGTTCCAGATATTTTAAATAGACCGAAAAAATATCATGAATTGATATTATATCATATCGAACCTTAAGGTTCCCTGCCAATTTCACCGCATCGGTAACCGAATGCTCAGATGAATATTGCGAAGGCATTAGCAGTACTCTGACATTATCGTTGCCCAACGCCTGCGTTGCCAGAACCAGTGTCACTGCTGAATCGATTCCCCCTGATAATCCGATTACGGCATCAGTAAACTTCATCTTCGCAAAATAATCTCTGATTCCCATCACGAGAGCATCGTGTATTGAAGCAATGCGATTGAATGTTTCATGTTTTTCAAGTATTACTTCAGATTTGATTACATCATCGAAATCAAAATAATCAATGGTTTCTTTAAAGGCATCCATTTGAGCAATTACAGTACCTTTTGAGTTTATTACTCTCGATGATCCATCGAAAATGAGTTCGGTATGTGCTCCAACCTGATTTATATAAAACAGAGGCAATCTGTATTTTTGGGCATTATCGGTAAGAATGTTGTTTTTAATTGTACTGTGATTGTAAGCAAATGGCGAAGCAGCAATATTAATAATAGCATCACATCCAAGGGATGATATTTTATCCATCGGATTAAACGTATAGAGCTTATTCTTGCCGAAATTGGTTAACAGAGGCTGCTCGTACCAAAGATCTTCACAAATAGTAACAGCAAATCGGGTTCCTGATATTTCGACAATATTAAATTCTTCGGAAGGTTGAAAATATCGATACTCATCAAAAATATCATATGTAGGCAGTAATGCTTTATGGATTTCATGTTCTACTTTTCCATTTCGGATTACCAGCGCAGCATTATATAAATTCTTACCCTTACTTTTTTTGTTTAATGTCGGAACTCCTACGATAGCAACAATATCGTTAACATGGCTGATTATTGACTGAACAGCTTTATAACACCGGTCGATAAAATATTTATGTTCTAACAAATCCAGCGGAGGATATCCGCATACTGCTAATTCGCTAAATACCACAATATCAGCTTCGTTTTTACGAGCCTGGTTAATGGCATCGATTATTTTCGCGGAGTTTTCGTCGAAAGCACCAATAGTATAATTTAACTGGGCCAGTGCTATTTTCACTCAATAAATATTTTGTCAGTTAATTATATTACCAAATATATTTCTAAAATAGAATGATATTATTGTCTCTATTTCTTTTATATATTTTTTAAATCAATTCCGGTTATGAATGATGTTGATGTATAATTTCGATTAAAATCATTAAAACATCACGCCAAGGCGCAAAGCAAAGTTACGCGAGTATATTTTAAACTCTTTATCGTTTGTAATATCGATGAATCCGTTATGATAGGTAATTCCAAAATTTAATGCTGTGTCCTCACTGATATTGTATTCTACTCCAATCCCAAAATGATAAGCCAGATTATAGAAGAAAATTTCTTCGTTAATATTGTTTTTCTCAAGCGTGCCCTCACTGCTCGTTGCCTTTGCTTTAATATTAAACTGATTGGTAAAACCAATTCGGGCATAGTAAGAAAAATACCCAATCTGGTTCGTTTTTAATTTAAGTCCAAGAGGCACTGTAATATAATTCAGATTGTAATCAACTGTTGTGCCTGTCGGAAGGGTATCAACTTCGTCATAGGATGTAAATAAGGATTGTATGCCAAACCGTATTTTACCTCCCTGCGTACCAATGGCCAAGCCTGTTTGAATAGCATAATTTTTCTGGAAATATTTATCGATCTCAAGTCCGCCGCTAATACCAACTTTCACGCCATCATTGACTATTTCGCGTGAATCGGGATTTAACCATACCAATTGCGGATCGACATAAACTCCGAATTTGGCATTCTGGCAAAACAAAAAAAGACTATTGCTGATAAAAAATAAAATAGTTAGTGTCCGTTTCATGGTTTTTTTATTTCAAAAATAAAACTTTAACAAGCTCATAGCGAAAATGATCGGAATATATTTTCAAACACTCCTCAAATTTGGCAGAATATTCAGATAATAACATGCACAAGCTTTTTTGTAGCAAAAAACGATTCTTCAAAATATTGGGAGATATCAATTATTTTATACTCGAATGAAATAGCTGTTTCCTTAGTTAAATCACCGCCTTTTAATGCCAAAATTCCATTTGGTATACGATTTTGGTTCTCTGGTTTAATTTTTTTATTGGTCCATTTAAGTATCAGAGGTAAAGGAGCCACAGCGCGGGTAACTATAAAATCGAATGTTTCTTCTACTTTCTCTGTCCTTAATTGGAAAGCATCGATATTTTGCAGTCCCACTTCCTTACAAACCTCACGGACCACCTTAATCTTTTTTGCTATAGAATCGACCAATATAAATTTTACCTCGGGGAAGTAAATGGCCAGAGGAATACCTGGAAATCCACCACCTGTGCCTAAATCGAGAATTTCTGTACCGGGAATAAAATGGATAAACCGTGCAATAGCTAATGAATGTAAAACATGCCTCAGATACAAATGATCGATATCTTTGCGAGAAATAACATTAATCTTTTCATTCCACCTTAGATAAATTTCACCCAATTTCTGATATTGCATAATTTGCCTATCAGTAAGTCCTTTAAAGTACTTTAGGATGATTTCCATTAAATGGTTTTGCTGGTATTTTTCAGAATATTAAAAAGAAGTTCACGTGCTCTGAAAAGTTGGGCTTTCACCGTTCCTATTGGCAGTTCAAGTTCATCGGCAATCTCTTCATATGAAAATTCCTTAAAATATCGAAGTTCGATGAGTTTACGATAACGTGGCTTCAGTTTGGACACAATTTCGCGCATCATTACTTGTTTTTGTCCCTTGATCATTTCTTCTTCAGGATCGAGTGTAGAAGCCTGAATATCGGGGGTCGATTTTTCAGGATCATCATCATTCTGATCAAGCGATACAGTAGTTGCTTTTCTTTTGCGAATAAAGTCGATACAATTATTGGTGGCAATCTTAAACAACCAGGTACTGAATGCATAGTTGGGAGTATATTGTTGTATGTTTTTAAACGCTTTACCAAATGCTTCAATAGTTAAATCTTCTGCATCGCTCGCATTATTCACCATTTTTAACAGCATGTAATAGATGGCATCGCGATATCGACCCATAAGTTCGGCATAAGCCTTCTGGTCTCCATGGGTTGCCTGTTGTACCAAAATATAATCTCGTTGTGCTTTTTCTGATAAATTGGTATTTATTTCCATCTCGATTTTTTACGTCTTGTAAATATACCTGACAGATATATATTAAAGTTAATAAACAATGATATTATGTCAAAGATGAATATTGCTAAAAGTAAACCTTTTTCTCTGAGGCGACTCATAGTCAGTCTAATTATCATCATTTGTGAAATAAACCGAAAACCGAAAGAACCCCATACAAATATGGTGAAAATATTCAATCCTAAAAGATACCCGAAGGTTAAATAAAATAATAAACGTGAAAAAGGTTCAAGCCTAAGCCAGAAAACATGTTTGCTTTTATAGTGTTTGGCTGTTGAAAAATGGCGTTTCTTTTGTTTTACCCACAAACTCCAGCTTAATTTCGGGATCGAAGTTGTGTGACTCTGACGATGAATTTCAACAGTAGTATTCAATTTGGTAGCAGTTTCATTCACAAATAAATCGTCGTCGCCCGAAAGAATTCCATAATGCGATGCAAATCCCTTATTTCTGAAAAATAACGATTTACGGTATGCCAGGTTTCTACCCACACCCATATAGGGCATTCCTGCAAGCGCAAAACTGAAATACTGCAAAGCAATTACTATTGTATCGTAACGAATATATTTATTTAGTAAACCCTTCCGACGTGCGTATCCTCCATATCCCAGTACAATTTCTTTTTCTTTGGTGAAATTTTCCTGTAGCCGGTTCAGCCATTGATCTGACGATGCCTTGCAGTCGGCATCGGTAAAAACAAGCCATTCATGCTTTGCTGCTTTAATTCCAACGGTAACAGCCAGTTTTTTACCATGTGTAAACTTCTTATCAGGCGAAATGGTGGTGGTACGTAAATGTTTATATTTCTTAATATATTCTCCTATTACTTCATCAGTTTCATCTGTTGAACAGTCATTAACAACTATTACTTCATAATCTTTATGCTCCTGTTCCAGTATCGATGGAAGATTGTTCCGCAAGTTCTCCGCTTCATTGCGGGCACAAATTATAACCGAGACAGCATGT
This sequence comes from uncultured Bacteroidales bacterium, assembly GCA_964392505.1. GTDB lineage: Bacteria > Bacteroidota > Bacteroidia > Bacteroidales > UBA10428 > UBA10428. Next base: position 15,980 of record CAYMQP010000031.1, on the reverse strand, counting down.
TTTTTAGCATGGGGTCTTCTCTTATAAATAACTACTCGAAAAAAGAGTAGATAGTAATATAAAAGCTGTATTATTGAGACAAAAATAAATAGTCCAAAAATTCCATATTTAAAATAATCGATATAATGAAACGGTAAAATCAAGTCGGTTCTTTTATTTTATTAGTCAGGATATCAAAGGTATTTGCATCGGGTAAAATTTACAAACATGACTGGTTCATATTTTTCACAATCTCTATCTTTACCTCGAATTTATGCAAAATGTTATTCTCTATCCTGAAGAAAGATCATCAGAGTAATGCCCGTGTTGGCATTATTCAAACCGACCATGGTTCCATTGATACTCCAACTTTTATGCCTGTGGGCACTTCAGGTACTGTTAAAGGCGTACATCAAACAGAACTTATTGAAGATAGTAAAGCTCAGATTATATTAGGTAATACCTATCACCTGTACCTGCGTCCGGGAATAGATTTAATTCGTAAGGCAGGAGGTCTACATCGCTTTATTAACTGGGAGAAGCCTTTACTTACCGATAGTGGAGGATATCAGGTTTTTTCATTATCCGACAATCGTAAATTAAAAGAAGAAGGTGCCTATTTCAATTCTCATATCGATGGTTCAAAACATCTCTTTACGCCTGAAAACATTGTTGATATTCAGCGTGCTATCGGATCCGATTTCATGATGGCCTTCGATGAGTGTACTCCTTATCCTTGCGAATATAAGAAAGCCAAGTACTCAATGGAGTTAACTCACCGCTGGCTAAAACGTGGTATCGATCAATTTGCAAAAACGGAACCACTTTTTGATTATAAACAGTATTTTATTCCTATTGTACAGGGTAGTGTATATAAAGAATTAAGACAGAAATCGGCAGAAACAATATCATTATATGATATGCCGGCAAATGCCATAGGTGGATTATCGGTAGGCGAACCGATAGATGAAATGTATAGTATGCTTTATGAAGTTGCTGCCATTTTGCCTTACGATAAACCCCGATACCTTATGGGTGTTGGCACTCCGGCCAACATAATAG
>CAYMQP010000031.1:0-14929 GCA_964392505.1 uncultured Bacteroidales bacterium | reverse complement strand
ACATAATAGAAGCAGTTGCTGTGGGTATTGATATGTTCGACTGTGTAATACCTACCCGTAATGGACGAAATGGTATGTTATTCACATGGGATGGCATAATCAATATTAAAAATCAGAAGTGGAGCGATGATCTAACACCCATCGATCCGAATGGCAACTCATTTGTTGATAAATTTTACTCAAAAGCTTACCTTAGGCACCTAGTAAATGCAAATGAAATACTGGGTGCACAAATTGCCAGTCTGCATAATCTGGCCTTTTATCTCTCGTTGATGAAAGAGATTAGGCTCAAGATAAAAGATGGTACTTTTATAACATGGAAAAACGATATAGTCAAAAAGCTATCTCAACGTCGATGAAAAAATTGCAACTTAAAAAGATCGACTCCTATATTATTTTGAAGTTTCTGGGTACTTATTTTGGTGCTATTGCCCTTATCATTCTCATAGCCGTTGTATTTGATTTTTCTGAAAAGATCGATGATTTTCTTGAAACCAGTGCACCGTTGCACAGTATCATTTTCGATTACTATCTGAATTTTATCCCCTATTTTGCTGTATTGTTTGCACCACTTTTTACTTTTATTGCGGTCATTTTTTTTACCTCCCGAATGGCTTATAACACAGAGATAATAGCCATTTTGAGTAGTGGTGTTAGTTTTCCACGCTTGCTTTATCCGTACTTAATATCCGCAACATTTATTATGGTATTTAACCTGTTATTGGGTAATTATATTATTCCGGGAGCTAACCATAAGCGTTTTATTTTCGAAGAAAAATATTATCACAAAGTTCCCAAGGGATTCAGGGACCGGAACGTACATAAACAGGTTGAGCCTGGTGTTTTTATTTATCTCGAAAGCTTTAATACACGAAACAACTATGGCCGTCGATTTTCAATTGAGAAGTTTGAAGAGGGTGAATTAGTTTCAAAACTCATCTCACAGGAAATACGATGGGATACTGCCAAGCGGACCTGGGAAATTCGAAATTATTATATACGTGATTATATCGACGGGAAACAGATCATTACACAAGGTAACATACTCGACACAGCCATAAATCTCGATCCGGCCGAATTTAGTATGCGTGACAATGTTGTAGAAGCTATGTCATTAAAGGAACTTAATAAGTTTATCGATAACCAGCGAATGCAGGGTTCGGCGAAAGTTAATCAACTTCTGGTAGAACGAAATAAGCGATTCTCCTTCCCTTTCTCTACCTATATTCTAACGCTTATCGGTGTTTCCGTATCGTCCCGTAAAGTACGCGGCGGAATTGGTATGCATATCGGAATAGGTTTGCTGGTCAGTTTTTCTTATATCCTGTTTTTACAGTTTTCGGCGCAATATGCCATTAGCGGAGCACTTCCACCCTTTATTGCCACATGGCTGCCAAACTTCATATTTGCTTTTGTTGCATTGTATCTATACAAGCTAGCTCCCAAATAATCTTTTTATTAATATGAACGATCGAATTCCAAGTAGTAAAAAAATATTCGGCAAAACAACCTTTTTATATACTTCTGCATCAACATAAAAATGGATAAGATTCAGATTTAAGATCAACATTTTCCATTGTGAAAATATTTTCCTTTCTTTGAAGAATAGATCTGAATCCAAATCCGGGATTTTTATTGGAATTGAAAAAGCTTATAGTTATACTTGGCTTATTTTGCCATGTGTTATTATTACCGGCACAGGTTAAGTATTTTATTTCTGGTGGAGTAAATCTCACCGATCTGAAAAACGACTGGGGCTTATTCGATAATCCCGAAATCCATCCACGTTTTGGTTTTACTTTTGGTGGCGGTATTGAATTCCCGGTTCATAAATCAGTTTTTCTTGAAACACAATTGAATATAGTATCGAAAAATTATGCATTCGATACGGAAGATTTTTACGGCGCAGGAACCGAAGGATATGACAGGTATTCCATACTTTATCTGGATTTGCCAGTAGTCGCAGGTTATCAGTATAAAGAAATTAAAGCTTTTATCGGACTTTTTTTTGATTATTGCCTGGGAGGAACAAACCGGCACAATCTGGAATATTTTAATGGTGATACTGAAAAAGGAACCATCGGCGTTTCATCGGCGAGGAAATTAAAAAGCAGCGGAATAAATGATGAAATTTTCCCCCTGGAGACCCAGAATTACCTTGATGCAGGTATTATTTTTGGAATCGGACACAGTAATCAGTATTATAGTTTGAATCTTAGCTATTCACACGGACTGGTAAATATTTTTCCAAAAGTTGAAGGTAGTTCTATTAATCGTAACGATTATTCCCTTTTAACAAGAGTATTTACACTCCGACTAAATATTTATCTCTAAAATCCTAATTATTTTTTTGGGCCTTCAAACCAGTTTTAACGTGTTATGTTAGTATCCGTCCTTTATAAATAAAACAATTTTTAAAATTATTCTTAATATTAGTAACAGTATCTTTTTCAAAAATACCATACACAGCCGATCCGCTACCTGACATTGCCGCGAATATTGCCCCCATTTCCAGTAATTTATTTTTCAGTAAACGTATTTCAGGATATTTTTCAAATACGATATGTTCAAAATCGTTGATGAGTAATTTCTGCCAGTCGCTTATGGGATTTCTAATTATTTTTTTTAGTTGTTCTGTTGGCATTGCAGGTACTATGCCTGAATAGGCTTCGCGTGTAACTATATGAATGTCAGGTTTTACAAGTAAAATAACATAATCGTGTAATTCAATATCCAACGGTTCTAATATTTCGCCACGTCCGGTACCAAACATGGGAGTATTATCGATGAAAAAAGCACAATCGCTGCCTAACCGTAAAGCAAATTCCTTCAGTTCTTTGCATTTACATCCGCATTCGAAATATTCGTTCAGACCTTTCAGCATGAAAGCAGCATCGGCACTACCTCCGCCCAGGCCGGCTCCAATAGGTATTACCTTATGCAGGTGTATTTTTACAGGAGGAATATCATAGATTTCATTCATTATATTCCATGCTTTTACTAAAAGGTTATCATTGGAATTACCTTTTAGCTGAACACCAGTTATATTCAATGTCGTTTCATTTTCCTCTGCAACAATAAATTCTAGAATATCAGTAAGATCTATAGGAAGAAAAATCGTTTCAATGTTATGAAATCCATCTGGACGTTTTTCAATAATTCTTAATCCGAGATTTATTTTGGCATTGGGAAAAATAAGCATAAACGTTTCGTGTTTTGCGTTTTAAATTCAATTTTAAGGCTAAGATTCAGCGTATGTGAATTTAATGCTTTGAATTATGAATATCGTTACAGGAGTTAATAAAAAAGCTTCTTTTATTTTTCATTTTTTATCAACAATAAATATTTTTTTTAACGGAAAAGATGTTTAAAAGAATAATAAAAAATCCGCATTAGAAAGAAGAAGCCATAGTAAATTTAATCACTAGATTTTCATCGCCTAAAACTAATAAAACTATCTGAAAATCAATCTATAGCATTATGGCACAAAAGAAAGCAATATCTCCTAAAATTCTAGCCATACCCATCGATCAGGGTAAAATGCCTCCACAGGCTATTGAACTCGAAGAAGCTGTTCTGGGAGCCATCATGATAGAAAAGGATGCCATTATTGAAGTAATAGATATTCTTAAGGCAGAGAGTTTTTATAAAGATGAACATCAAAAAATATATCAGGCTATCCTGAATCTTTTTGCTTCAGATAAGGCCATCGATATTCTTACCGTACCCGAGGAACTTCGAAAACAGGATCAGCTTGACGAAGTTGGAGGCATAGCTTATATAACGCAACTTACAAGTAATGTGGCTTCGGCTGCACATATCGAATTCCATGCCCGTATTGTACAACAAAAATTTATTCAGCGCGAACTGATACGTGTAGCTACCGAAATTCAGAACCAGGCCTTTGACGATAGCACCGATGTTGATGATCTTCTGGACTTCAGTGAAAGTCAGCTCTTTAATGTGGCTCAGGGTCACATAAAAAAGGAAGCAGCCCAGATGAATGTATTGGTAAGAGATGCATTGAATCTTATCCAGGAAGCTGCCAAACGTGAAGATAATTTAAGTGGTATACCTTCGGGATATACAAAACTCGACCGTCTGACCAGTGGCTGGCAAAATTCCGACCTTGTTGTTGTTGCTGGCCGCCCATCGATGGGTAAGACAGCCTTTGTGCTATCTATGGCACGCAATATGGCTGTCGATCATAAAAAATCGGTAGCGCTTTTTAGTATTGAGATGGCTTCTATCCAACTTGTTAACCGGCTTATTGTAGGCGAAGCTGAAATACCTTCGGAAAAAATAAAAGTAGGAAACCTTTCCGATGCGGAATGGGAACGCCTTGATTATAGAATTAAAAAGCTGGAAGATGCCAAAATCTTTATCGACGATACACCTGCCATTTCGATCTTTGAACTTCGTGCCAAATGTCGGCGGCTTAAAAGGCAATACGATATTGATATCATTATTATCGACTATTTGCAACTTATGACTGGCACACCCGACTCAAAAGGAAATCGAGAACAAGAAGTCAGTAATATATCGCGTGCTTTAAAAGGCATTGCCAAAGAATTGAATGTTCCTGTTATCGCTCTGTCACAGCTTAACCGCTCGGTAGAAATCCGTACCGGCAGTAAAAGGCCACAGCTATCCGACCTCAGGGAATCGGGAGCCATTGAACAGGATGCCGACATGGTGGTATTTATCCACCGTCCGGAAAAATATGGAATTATGCAAGACGAAGAAGGCAACTCTTTAAAAGGAATAGCTGAAATTATTCTGGCAAAACATCGAAATGGTTCTCTGGGTGAGGTGTTGCTTAAATTTGTTAGCGAGTATGCCAAATTTATCGAAATGGACGATGATTACTTTGGACCTATTGATCTGAACGAAACCCCAGATAAAATGCAAAGTGCGGTAACCTATGGATCTAAGATGAATAATCCTGATTTTGGTGAAAACCTGGATAATAATGACCTGCAGCGTAACAGTGATTTCTCGGAGGAAGTACCTTTTTAACGTAGACCTACAACCGAGGAACATATTGATTTGACGTAAAAAGGGGACTATTTATTAGTAAACCGTTGTTTCACATATAGCATATTAAAGCCAATTCTTGAGTTCCAGCAAATCTTTTATTTCGTAAGTCGCGTGAATTGATACGTCTTTGTTATCAGGATTAAAAAACACCTGATCGATATTAGCCTCCTTAGCACCTTTGATGTCGATCAATTCGTCATCACCAACCATTAACGATTCTTCTTTCCTGGCATTAACCGATTTTACAGCATAATCAAAGATGCGTGGATCGGGTTTTGAATAGCCTATGCGATCGGAAGTAAAAAGTTTCTGAAAATATCGTGAAATTCCCGAATTAATCATTTTTGCAAGCTGCACATCGTAAAAACCATTGGACAGTATATATAGTTTGTAACGCGATACAAGGTATTCCAATAACGCTGTGGTATTCGGTATCAGGCTCGCTTTTGCAGGAATAGTATTCATGTAATATCGGCTTATATCTTCCACCAACTTCAAGTTATCGATTCCAAAATCTTTAAGCAACATACGAAATCGCTCATGCCGTAACTGGTGCTTGTTTAACTGGCCCAAGCGATAATAATCCCATAGTTTGTAGTTATAGTAGTTGTATTTTTCAATAAATACTATACAATCGTGAACAATTTCCTCTAATTCGAACTTTGTAATTATATCAAGAAGAGTTTCGGTGGAGTTTTTTCCAAAATCCCATAGTGTCCTGTCGAGATCGAAAAATATATGACAATATGTTTTCATAATAGCGAAAGCAAAACTAGGTAATATTTCAGGTATGATGTAATTTTATATAACTGAAGCAACTTTTTAGTATATGGATTCATCTCTCAATAAAACCTTTAAAATGAAGAAAGCATTATATATAGTTATCTTATTATTTCTTGTAAGCTGTAAAAAGGACATAATTGAGAGTCCCGATTGTGATAGGCTGAAAACCGGATTAGCTGAGCTTAACGAAAACATAGTTAAGAATGAGGTAGAAAAACTCACTGCCGATCTTCATCCTGAGTCATATTCCGAAGATCCTATAGGTCATATGCTGAACCTGCAAACACTTAGTGATAGAATAAGTAGTTATTGTAATCAATTGACCGCCTCGGTGGTTTGCTATGCCTGCATCGAAACTTATCCGCCTATTTCAGAAATACTGGTTGAATTTGAGTATGAAGGCATTCCAAAAAAAATAGTAGTAGATATAGTTACTTCCGATGAGGATATTTTACGATTTGGGGGTTTGCATCAGCAATAGGCATATAACTTTTCATCATTAGTTAAATAAATAAATTTTTATAACTCTCCGGTTTGATAATTATCGCCTAGTGGTATCAATCTTATCCCTATTCTCTGAAATTTAAAAATTATTTTACCTTTGCAGCCTTCGTGTACTAGCAATCCACGTAAAAAACTAGATTATGAAAAGATTTATCACCTTATTAATGACCTCGCTGCCTCTAACAATACTTGCACAAAACATACAGCTTCATTACGATTTCGGAAAACAGGAAGACGGATTAAAACGAAATTTCTTTGTAGGTACTTTTGAATTTTTCCACCTCGATACATTGGGTTATACTTTTTTATTTACCGATTTTGAGTTTAACTCACCCGATAAACCCCGGGGAGCTTCGCTGGGTTATTTCGAAATTGCACGAACATTCAGCTTTCCTTGTTTTCATCACCATGCCGTTCTAAAAAACATGATGGTCCATGTGGAATACAATGATGGTAGTGTAATTTATCAAGTCAATGATTCAACTACCCTGGGAACAAACCTTTACAATTCGTGGCTGGGTGGCCTTGAATATGGTATGCAGCTGGGCAATCTGTCATTAAATACCATGGTGTTGTATAAATACATCAGAGGTTCATCGGCTCCTGACGCGCAATTTACGTTAGTATGGTATTATCCATTATTTCGTAACAAAGTCACCCTGACAGGTTATGTCGATATCTGGAGCCAGGATAATCCCGCTAACGATCGTGACGAAAAACTGGCTATATTCTATGCCGAACCTCAAATCTGGTATAATGTTACCAGTAAATTCGCTATTGGTAGTGAAACTAAATTGTCAAAGAATTTTATTGAAGGCAGCAAGCGCATTGAAGCATTCCCTACCCTGGGTATAAAATGGAATTTTTAAATTGAATAACCAGATTGGTTTGTATGGTCATTCTTTTATGATAAATTTCTCAGACAGCATTTTTGAAAATTCCCTGTTTTTACCATAGGCTTTAATATTTATCTCAATAAGCCACTCTTTCCGGTTGAGTTTCTTACCTTTAATACAACCCTCTGTAATAGGATGATAACCGGCATCGGGACAAAAACAAAGATTGCCGTACAAGGCTTTACTTTCATCGAGGGCTTTTCCGCTTAAAAGAAATTTCGTAACATCAGGATCTATTTCAAACAATATACTCTCTGTATACCCGGCATCTTTTATCATGGGATTTACTGGTTTGCGGTAACGATACTCAACAACCAATTTATTCCCGTTTTCTATTTGCGGATTTACATTTTCACCATTCTGAAACAAGAACAGCGTAACATTTGCATGTATTATAAAAGTATAATATTCTGATTGAGGAACAACAACAGGTGCAAACTCAGGATTATTTGTAATGCAATCGTCGGCTACCAGAATCTTCATCTGCTTTCCGCAGCCTGAAATAACAAAGATTATAACTATCAGTATGATACAATTTTTCACAATGTTACCAGACTAATTAAAATTGTAAACTAGCCGATACTAGTGGAGGAATATAACCCTTTGTATCTATTCTAGTGTAAAGCAGATTTTCAGGGTAAAAATTAATATGAAACAAGGGATTAGCTTTATTTCTAAGGGTAACATCGGTTTGCTGCCTAGCCTTATAATAACGGAGTAAGAAACTATATCCAATTAAACTCGTGGTTGCAGGTAAAAATACATACCATCCCGGATCATCAGGTTCGATAAAAAATGCAACACCAAATCCAATGAGACCTCCTCCAATAGCAGCATAATTAACTCTTCTTCCCTCGGGCCGACTAAGTCGGGTATCACTTAACACAAAATGACCTATAGCAGAACCAGCTGTTGCAGCCAAAGTGGGTGCGAGTATAGCCGATTCATCCTCCCACTCAGCAAACAGCATTAAGCTAGTGCCATAAGCGGCCCCAATGGCAGTAAGTCCTACCAGGGCTGTTATATCGCCACGAGTATAGTCGGCTAACTGCGATACTTTTGTTGCTGCAAGGTATCCAATTGGAGCACTAAGCAAAACATTAATACCATAACCCCTATATTCATCGTACCCGGTGGAATATATAATAGACGATGTCAATGCAGGTACTGCATAACCATAATACTGGTATAAAGAAACACGCCCATCAGACCAATTCACTTTTTTCCCAAGTCTGAATCCAAGCACCCCCAGTCCGTAACTGGCAGCAAGCGATATAGCCAGTGCTTCTCTATCGTGCCCTCTCACATAAACTCCGGTTACAGTATCTTTAGTATAATCATAATATCCATTGATATTATCGCTATATATAGCCATACCAAGCGAATAACCATATATTCCTCCTGCTATCTTCCCATGCGAACGTAACCAGAGTGAATTATTATTGATATTGTTATATTGCGGGGATAAAATCGGATAAAGCATGCTACCTCCGGCCATTACCATAGTAAGTCCGGTACTTTTAGTTTCATCGAGATCCAGTATATGACTTAGCATTATTCCATATATTAATCCCGATGCACCAGAATATCCAATATGTTTAAGCAATAATTCCGTATCGCGTTTAGGCCCTTCAGAACCCTTGGGTTGAATTTCTTTTAGATTGGCTTCGACATACCATGCCTGCTTATTTTGATAATAATTTTCCTTTTCAGTCTTCGATAATATCTCGAAATAATCGCCAAGATATTTCTCATACTGCTCTAACCACTTTTTCTGGGAATTACTTAAGGTTTCATTATTTATTTCCCTTTGCTTCAGGAACCAGTATTCGGGACGATTTAGTTCTGTCCAATAGGATTTAGCTGTGTAAGGTTTATATTCCTCCTGTGAATATCCGCTATTAAATATAAACAGAAGCAAAAATCCAGTTACTAAGCCGGTAATATTCTTCATGATTAATATATTCATAGGATTAAGAATAAAAGTACTTGATTTAAAATAACTCCACAAAAAGTTGTTAAAAATATTTTAAACGCTGTATACTTATATCTAAATGTATCAGTTATTTCTATGTTTTCATCGGGATTTGTAAATTTGAAAATCTTTAAAACTTAGACTCATGTTCGAAAATCTCTTCTTTTTGCGTAAAAACAACACAACCATTTCTACTGAAATTATTGCCGGACTGACCACCTTTATGACTATGGCTTACATCCTTGCTGTAAATCCGAATATACTGGGTACCACAGGAATGGATCGCGGTGCACTATTTACTGCAACTGCATTGGCCTCTGCAATTGCTACCCTGGTAATGGCTTTTCTGGCCAACCTGCCTTTCGCTTTAGCTCCGGGAATGGGGCTAAATGCATTTTTTGCCTATACTGTTGTTCTGAGCATGGGTTATTCATGGCAAACAGCTCTAACAGCTATTTTCGTAGAAGGTATTATATTTTTGCTACTCACTTTGTTTAATATTCGTGAAGTTATTGTTAACTGTATTCCATTACCTATTAAACATGCTATTGCGGTTGGTATTGGTTTTTTTATTGCCCTTATGGGTTTTCAGAATGCCGGCATCATTGTGGCCAACGAAAATACTCTCGTTTCGATAGGCGAATTAAATAATCACCATGTCTGGGTGGCTCTGGCCGGTTTAATAATCATCGGATTGCTATTAATATTCAGGGTGAAAGGAGCTATTCTTATTGGAATTCTGTTGGCTACTATAATAGGTATACCCTTACATGTTACGAAAGTTCCTTCCGGCCAGATAATTGATTTACCTCCCTCATTAAGTCCTATCTTTTTTAAATTCAATTTCAAAGAATTTATTAAACCCGATATATTTATAGTATTATTCACCTTCCTTTTTGTTGATATGTTCGATACAGTGGGAACGTTGATAGGTGTTAGTTCCAAAGCTAATATGCTCGATGGTCATGGACGTATTCCACGGGCAAAGCAGGCACTTTTTGCCGATGCTATCGGAACTACACTGGGCTCGATATTGGGAACCAGCACAGTGACAACTTATGTAGAAAGTACAGCTGGTATAACAGCAGGCGGAAGAACCGGTCTAACAGCACTAATTGTGGCATTTTGCTTTATACTTGTTCTGTTTCTCTCACCTTTATTTCTGATGGTTCCCTCGGCAGCGACAGCCCCGGCACTTATTATTATCGGATTATTTATGATTACACCGATTACAAAAGTGGAACTGGAAAATTACCTCGATTCCATACCTGTATTCCTTACAGTAATTATGATGCCCCTTGCATTTAGTATCAGTGAAGGTATATCGTTTGGAATAATCAGTTATGTGGTATTGCGGATACTTTCAGGCCGATGGAGACAAGTACCCGTTGTTTTGTATATTTTAGCTGCATTGTTTGTTGCCCGGTACTTTTTCTAATAAATCGAAATACGAAGAGTGTGAAAAAGTAATGAGTAATTGTCTTTTTAGTAATTACCGCATGAAGTCCTGTAATAGGTTAAACCATTTCTCGGACAGTCTTTTGGAGATATAACATAATTATAAAATACAAACGATTCCGTATCGGGAATAAAAACTTCCTGTTCTTCTGTAGTTGCCTCAAGCCGATACGATTCTTCATCGGGAAATGTTTTTATGGAAAAGGGCATAAAAAATCCTTCATCAACATGAATCCATTTATAGCTGAGTATTAATCCATCCGATTTTCGCTGGTAGGTATAATGTAATGTAGGTAATTCGGTATCGTATAGGAATTTATTAAACAAAGCCGTATAATTATTACCTGTATAGCTATTCACATAATTGATAAATACCTCCGAATCGATAATACTATAGCGGTAAGCCATATTAAAATCAAATAATAACGATTTAAACAAGGAATCGTTATTCATAGTAGCTCTCAGGCAATGAAGCAATACAGCGCCTTTAGTATACACATCGCCACTGACAAAGGCATTTTCGTTCACATTCCGATTTTGTATCAAGGGCCAGATATTGGTTATGTATCTCATTTTATTATGCAACTCTAATATCGATTGATCATACCCCTCCATGTGCTCTAAAAAAAGAATTTCGGCATAGGTGGCGAAACCCTCATGAAGCCATATTTCAGCCATATCGGCAACAGCTACAGCATTACCCCACCATTCATGCGCTGCCTCATGTACAATAATATAATCGTAATTCTGGTTCAGGTAGGTTACGGAGTTTTTCGAATTTTTATAGGCATAGCCATAAGCAATAGCTGTTTGATGTTCCATCCCCTCATAGGACGCTTCGACCATTCTGAAATTATCGTTCCAGAAAGGGAAAGGCCCGAAAGCCTTGTTATAAAAATATACCACATCCCTGACCTGAAGAAAATGCTTTTTAGCCTTATCGATATGATAGGGCATAATATGATATTTTGCTATGAGTGTATCGTTATCAATGGGTATTAAGTCATCAAATTCATCATATTTCCCCATATAAAAGGTTACATTGTAATTATTTATAGGATAACTTACAAACCAGTTGTAACGTAAATAATTATCCTCAATAAGTTCAATATTTCGCAATTGTCCGTTTGATATGACATCAAATTTATCGGGCACCTCAATGTGTATTCCCATGGAATCGGGCCTATCCGACATATGATCCTTGTTGGGCCACCATAAACTTGCGCCCAGATATTCACAAACAACACTTACCCAGCGGTTCAGGCGCCTGTCGCGTGCCCATACAAAGCCTCCTAGCCATGGTGGATTTTTAGCTTCTTTTGGTTTCCCTGAATACTTTATGGTTATTTTATATTCCTTGCCAGGAATAATTTCTTCGGGTAACTCGATAAAAATGGCCTGATATTCACGCCTGCAATTCAAGGTTTGCTCATCCATAATAATACTTTCAATAGTATATTGCTCAAAAAGATCGAGTTGGATTTCCTTACTAGGCTCCACTCCCCGGAACCATATCTCATTATACCCTTTAATTGTTTTATCCTGAGGTATTATCCGCACAGTCAGATCGTAATAGAAAACATCAAGGCAGGTTCGCTGAATCCGCAGGGCACCACGTAAGGAATCGGCTCGGTTATAGATTGGCCTATATCCAAATTCAGGATAAATTTCTGTGTCGTGATAATAATATTTCTTAAACCGTTTTACCCAATAATCATTCTTACAACTAAAGTCTTGAAACGTGTTATTTTTGTCGGAGCCTAACGATTTGGCCATGGCAAAATCAATACAGCAATGCTCCAAATCGCCCAGCTGGTTAAGGCAAACAGCTCTGTTATTGTATGCCTGGGCATTATCGGGATTTAATTCAATGTACTTGCTCATCCACTCAAATCCCCTTAAATAGTCGCCCTGATAAATGAAATCCATACCTTCATCCCATAGCTGATCCGAATTATCTAATTGGGCCATTAAAGGATAACCTAGTTGCAGAAACAGAATAATGAAATATTTATACATCGGATAGAAATAACTTTATTATGGATTATATTTTGAAAGATTTAAAATTTTCTGATAATCGGTTTCATTCATCAATTCTAAAATTGAGATTTCTTTGTTTTTCCTTATATAGGAATCAACAATTCGATAACCCAACCATACAGAGGCTTTGCCGGGGCTATTCTGCGAAAAATCCTTGGTAAACGGAGCATCTCCAATAAACTGATTTATATTAAATGCATCGGTAATAAACAGTTTCTTATTTTCAATTAGATATTCCCACATGCGTTTTTCATTTACATGACAAAAATTCATTTGCTCAGATGTATAGCCCCAAAGGATGGTATCAGGTATTTCAGGCATAAGTTGGTGTACGGCATATTTTGCTCGTCCGTGGTAAATCATCTGCGACAGCAGGTTACCGGTTTGATTGTTGTATTCAAACTCGGTAAAAATCCACGCCAGTAAAGCATCGGATGGGATTTTTTCCGGACGCATCACGTATCTCATGTAGGAAGGAACCGGTGGATAGAGTAATAGATAAAATTCATCATCGGGCCCCAAGTATTTATCAAGACTAATAGCAAGCAGGCTGTCGGCAGTGATTATGGACTGGTTAAAACCCGAAATACAAGATACAACGTGAGGGATGGTATGTTTGGGGAAGTATTCATGAAAAAAAGTAAATGCACGTGAAAGCTCATTTTCCAAATTATCCAGCGAAGGGAAAACCTCTTTCACACGATTACTGAGACGATAAATGGTAAAATCACTTACAAAAGCCAGTAATCCGTATGATATGTCTTCCGTTTCCGGATTTCCAACTTCAATTATCTGGGAAGTAAACAGTGGGAAAAAGTCGGGATATTTATCCTGTAAATAATCAATACTATCTGCCAGATGGTACAAACTTATCGAAAAGAGATCTTCCTCAAACCGATCGATCTTAATAGTAACATCAAAATCTTTATCCTTTTCGCGTAATGGTTGTCTGCACCCGTCTAATCCGTAAAATACCAGTATAAAAATCCAAATAACTGTACTATATTTTCCCCGGGTCATTTTCTTTCTCATGTAATTTTCGTTTCAGTTTTAAAGGTTGCAAAATAACGACTTCTTCTTAAATTGCATTATGAATTTATTAAATTGAATTATACGCTGCATATTTTATCGTTGAAATATTGATAATAGCTTAATGAAACATTGCATTAAAAAGATGCACCTGAAACTTATAGATTTATATTGTTGCTTTAGGGACAATCAATTATCCGAAAAATCTTTTGGTAATAAAAAAATAGCATCTATCTTTGCAAGCCTGAAAATAACAGGGTAAAACGTCGGGAAAAATGAAAAGAACTTTTCAGCCATCGAACAGAAAACGAAGAAACAAGCACGGATTCAGGGAACGGATGTCAACTGCCGAGGGGCGTAAGATTTTAGCGCGACGCAGAGCCAAAGGAAGAAAACGGCTTACTGTTTCCGACGAAATTCGCAGGAAATAGTCGAACTCAATTTATAACTCCAAAAGGTTGTCTGAAAATGACAGCCTTTTTTATTTCAGGCCTTTCGGAAATGTAGTTATTTTTACACACTGTAGTCTTGGTTGAAATCATTCCCATTAAATATTTATGCAGGAAAATCCGAACCCATACATACCCGCTAAACCCGGCCTCGTTATTTTCGACCTCGATGGTACACTTTACGATCAGAATAAGCTCAGAAGAATAGTAATGCGAAAATTATTATTGAGGTTCCTCACATTTCGTTTTAAAATTCTTGATTTTCGCATAATAACTTGCTTCAGAAGTGAACGGGAAAATAGGAAAGAATATACGTCCGACAGACTTTCGGAAGAACAATACGAATGGTGCGCCGCGGCACTGAAGATTTCAAGAGAACGTGTGAGAACATGCATCGAGACTTATATATACAACTTTCCTCTCTCATTTTTAAAACATGCAAAATTTAAGGGGGTCGATGAATTTTTTAGCCTTCTATATGAAAAACATGTAAAAACAGTTATTTATTCCGATTATCCGATTGAAGATAAACTTAAAGCGCTTAGACTTTCTGTTAACGGTGCATATTGTTCTACAGATGTTACTATTAATCAGTTTAAACCCAGTTTGAAAGCACTCCAATTAATTTGCAGAGAAATGAAGTGTGAGTCGAAAAATACTGTGTATATCGGCGACCGTGATGATCATGATGGTGAAGGAGCCCGAATGATGGGTATACCTTTTATACTTGTTGATCCTAAGAGGACAAGAACTGG
>CAYMQP010000030.1:16935-20702 GCA_964392505.1 uncultured Bacteroidales bacterium | reverse complement strand
ACCTGGTGGGGTACATAAACATATGTATATCGCTATATATTCACTTTTGAAGGAGAGAATTGTCCTTAATAGTTTTTTGAAGTCCAGTTTATCAACGATGGTCTTGGCTATACTCTCACACGTGCCGGATCGATTGTTCAATGGACTGCACCACGCTATTGCGATGTTAATGGCGTACAGCAACAAACCGGATATTGGGGATTGGGATGGCCAACACAGTACCATGTAGATGAATATGAAGCAGGAGATATACGTTTCGAAACAAATGTAGCTGCTCCGGGAGATTCTATTGAAATTGCCGATGGAACACGTTGGCCGGTTAACTTCGATAATACTGCTACCGGTTATTACCTCAGTAAGTATGAGCTTTCTGCTGAGCAGTTTGCTCAAGCACCGGGACACGGGTGGCAGAAATCTCCTTACAACCATAAACTTATCCGATACTCTGATGTACTATTAATGGCTGCTGAGGCTGCTATTATGCTGGGCAATAATGCAGATGCGACCACCTATATCAATATGGTCCGCACACGAGCCAGGAATTGTGGTGGAGGCACTGTGCCTGCTGATCTGACAGGAACCATTACACTCGAACAGTTGATCCATGAACGTCAGATAGAACTTGCCTTTGAGGGAAGAAGATACTTCGATATGGTGCGCTGGGGAATTGCTGAAGAAGAAATCGATGGTTCTACGACCGCTGAAGGCGTACCTATTTCATATTCCTCACCGAAAGACGATTTCCAACCTTTGCCACAGCGTGAGATCGTAACCAGTAATGGTAACCTGACACAGCATGAAGGTTGGTAGTAATGAGGATCTTATAAAAATAAAGGGGTTACAATAACTCATTTTTTTGTTGTAAAATAAGCAGGAGTTTGATCCATTCTCCTGCTTTTTTTATTCTATTCCAGGTATCAAACTCACAAAAAACCTACTTACTTATTTACAGATCAATGATTGGTCAAGTATGGGTATTTTAACCTTTAAAATCATCGAATATGAAAAAAATTGGCATTTAACTTAACCTTTTAGTGGATAATATTTTATAATTAGTTAGGGTTACATTGAAAAAGGGAGTGATTCACTCTCTTTTTTATTTCTATTGTCAGGTAGTATTTTGATATGTAACAAATCCTTATATGGAGGTAACATATAATAGAATACGAGTTTGCAATATTTTGAAATTAGTACCATAATGTTAACATTTGTCATACGCTTTTTACCAAATTCAGCATTCAATATTATTTATGAAAAAACTATATTTATGGCCTTATACACATTCTATAATTACTATTTACTTTATTTTAACCCTAACACATATGAAAAAATCAATAAACAGAAATCTAATGGGAAGAAATAAAACATTTTATTATGTTTTAGGAATTCTTGCATTGCTTTCGGTATTGTTATCGATACCTGTTACCGGAAATAATCTGAAACAACAACAGACTGTTACCGGTGCGGTTATTGATGGCAACACTGACGAACCCTTACCCGGAGTTACAGTACTTGTTAAAGGTACTACCATGGGTACAATAACCGACATAGAAGGTAATTACGTAATTCAGGCATCGCCTGAAGATATTCTCGTGTTTAGTTATGTGGGCTACCTTTCTAAGGAAGTCACTGTGGGCAATCAAACATTGATAAATATCACACTGGCACCTTCCATTATCGATCTTGAAGAATTGGTGGTGATTGGATACGGAGTACAAAAGAAGAAACTAAACACAGGAGCCAATCTGAATATTAACGGTGATGACATTGAAGCATTAAATACTGTTGGTAGTATGGATGCCCTGAAAGGTCTTACCCCGGGAGTTAGTATTACACAGAACAATGGTGTACCCGGTGCGGGAAATAAGATATTTATTCGTGGTATCGGTACTACAGGGAACTACGATCCTCTTTATATTGTCGATGGAATTGCCGTAGGTGATATTGATAATTTAAGCCCTTCCGATATCGAAAGTATCGATATCCTTAAGGATGCTGCTTCTGCTGCTATTTATGGTTCACGTGGTGCAAACGGTGTAATCCTGGTTACAACAAAGAAAGGCAAACGAAATACAGCACCTATTGTTAGCTATAATGGCTATTACGGATGGCAGAATGTTTATAACCGCCCCGAATTACTGAACGCACAGCAATATGCAGAAGCGGTGAACGAGGCGAATATGGAAGCTGGCTATGATCCTTTTGATTTTGCACCTCTTGTTCCTGATTGGGACCGCATTGAAAGTGGCGAATGGGAAGGGACCAACTGGTTCGAAGTAATTGAAGATAAAAATGCACCGGTACAAAACCATGCATTAAATATATCGGGAGGTTCCGAACGTTCAATATACTCTATTGGAGCTTCTTATCTCGATCAACAAGGAATTCTGGGTAAACAGGCCAATAATGACTATACACGTATTAACCTGCGCTTGAATACCGAGCATATCCTCTTCAAGCGCGCAGGACACGATCTGGTGGTATTCGGACAGAATTTTACCTATACGAACGAAAAAAATCCTACGGTACGAACAGGTAATATCTACTGGAACGATTTACATAATATGCTGATTGCCAGCCCGTTTTTACCCATGTGGGCCGATTCGATAGGCGATCCTGCATATCCCTATCATTATTCCATTGGATGGGATTCACAATCAGGAAATCCTGTTGCCGGAATGATAAATGAATCGAAATACAACACCAATAACAATAATACCATAATAGGGAATGCTTACCTGGAAATTCAACCCATAAAAAATCTACGGGTACGTTCCTCATTTGGTGTAAACAACTGGTATGGATCATCACGCCATTGGATACCTGTATACCGTTACGATGATGATAGTTTTAATGACAGGGATCAGGTTACGCAGCGAATGTATTCCGGTTATTCATGGACCTCAACCAATACGGTAGCCTATTCTTTCAGTCTGAAAGAATTACATAATTTCACTTTATTAGCGGGAACTGAAGCTATACGAACTGCTGCCGACTTAAAAATGGATGGCCATAACGAAGGTAGTTTTTTCAACGACCAGGAATATGGTTATCTTGATAACTTTGAAGTAATCGATGCCGGAAACGCTACACTTGCTAACTTCGGGGGAAGAGATGATTATGGATGGGCTTTACTTTCATATTTCGGACGCCTGGCTTATGATTATAAGGAAACATATCTGTTAAACCTTATATTAAGGTACGATGGTTCGTCAAATTTTGCCAGGGGGAACCGATGGGGAACATTTCCATCAGTATCTGCAGGCTGGGTACTTTCAAACGAAGCATTCATGGAGAACATGAGCAATTGGCTTAATTTTATGAAATTACGTTTTAGCTGGGGACAAAACGGTAACCAGGATATAGCGAGGGATTTTGTTTATCTGTCGACAATAGAACTTGAGGGAGCAAATTACTATTTTGGTCCTGATCCGACGAATAGTACTACCGGTTCTTCTCCATACCAAGTTCCTAACCCGGGCATTAGCTGGGAAACATCAGAGCAGACCAATGTTGGGTTTGATGTGAATTTTGTAAATAACCAGCTTCAGTTTTCGATCGACTGGTACCGGAAAGATACCAAGGACTGGCTGGTAGAAAAAATATCATCAGCCATGGATGGAACCCGAGCTCCCTGGATTAACGGTGGATTAATTCGTAATTCCGGGATCGAAACTTTAGTACGATGGAACGATCGTGTTGGAGATTTCAAATATGGTATTTCTGCAACATTAGCCTATAATAAAAATGAAGTAATCGAAGTACCC
>CAYMQP010000030.1:13916-16925 GCA_964392505.1 uncultured Bacteroidales bacterium | reverse complement strand
AAGTACCCAGCAGCGATTCTATTTTCCATGGTCCAGCTAATGTACTTAGTCAAGGTACAGTAGAGATGTTCCGTGCCGAGGCAGGTTACCCAATTGGTTATTTCTGGGGCTATGAAACCGATGGTGTGATGCAGAATGAACAGGATGTGATCGATTGGAACAGCCAGGGATCAAATGTAGGTGATTCCCTGTTTTTTTCTGCTACCAGTGTTGCACCAGGAGACTTAAAGTGGGTCGATACAAATGGTGATGGTGTAATTGATGAAGATGACAAAGTTATGATTGGTAATCCGCATCCCGACTTTATTTTTGGAATTCAGCTTAATCTCCAATATAAGGGATTCTATCTTCAATTAACCGGTAACGGTCAGGCAGGCCACCAGATTGCCAAAAACTACCGTTCGGTTGATAGTTACCGTAATAACTTCACCATGGAAGTGTATGAACAACGCTGGCATGGTGAAGGAACATCAGATAAATATCCCCGTCTCTATCGTGGAGGCCACAGAAACAACCAATGGATATCCGATATTTATATCTATAATGCTGATTTCTTCCGGATTAGTAATTTGACTATTGGATATGACTTTAGTAAACTGTTGGATTTTATTCCATTTGAAGAGACTCGTATCTATGTAGCTGCAAATAACCTGTATACATTCACTAAGTATCCAGGAATGGATCCTGAGGTGGGTTATTCTCCTACCGATGATAATGATCCTAATAACGATTTCCCATGGGGTTCAGGTATCGATTTAGGTCTGTATCCTCAGTCTCGGACTTTTATGGTTGGATTAAATATTACATTCTAATTTTAAAGCGAACTGTCATGAAAAAAATCATATATCTAATACTTATAGCAATAATTTTACCGATAGGTTGTGGTGAAGACTTTCTGGATACTAAAAATCTATATCAGAAATCGGATGAAAGCTATTACAGAACACCTGAGGATATAGAAGAAGCATTGGCTGGAGCCTATGCAGCTGTTCCTAATGGTGCAGGAAGGGAAAATCCATTTATTGTTGCTGAACTTTTATCGGATGATTGTTTTGGGGGGGGTGGAACAAACGATGACGGCTTCGATGCTACAGATGACTATAGAGTTGCTGAACCCGATTATTATATGGATATCTTTGAACAAACCTGGCGCGGTGTTTTTCGTGTGAATGTCATTATTAAACGTTTCGATCAGGCAGAATACCTGCTTGAAGTTGATAGAAACCAGGCATTGGGTGAAGCACACTTTCTGCGAGCATACTTTTATTTCAGGCTTTCAAAGTATTTTGATGTTATGCCACTAAAACTCGAACCGGCTCCTTCCAATTTACCACGTGCTACACCTGAAGAAATGTATAGTCAGATTGCGCTCGATCTGAAAACGGCTATTGAAATTATGCCTTCAAAGCCTATTCAAGATATAGCGATTGAACGTTTAGGTCATACCACAAAATGGGCTGCTCAGGCATTAATGGCTCGTGTTTACCTGTTTTATACAGGATTCTACCTTGACGATATTAATGCCGGGATGCCTTGTGCAGATGGTAGTACAATATCTAAAAGTCAGGTTATAGACTGGTTAGAAAATTGCATTGATAACAGCGGGCATGGACTTTTATCTGATCCAAGAAATAACTGGGACTATACAAGAGTGGACCGTTATCCCTATACTGCCAATCATGGCTTAGCATGGGCCGATGGTGATGATGGTTTAACAGTAGGAGGATACCTGATAAATAAGGAAACAGTATGGGCGATTAAATATTCCCCTTACGCCGGATGGAATTATCCTGAACAGATGAGCTACTCAAATCAGCATTCACTCTATGTTGGACTCAGACAACAATTCTATCTTCCATTTGGACAGGGATGGGGTTCTGGACCTGTGAATCCCCAACTATGGGATAGCTTTGAGGAGGGTGATGTAAGAAGAGAGGGATCGATTCTGAATGTTAATATTTTGGGAAATCCTGATGAAGGTACTATACCTGAAAATTTCATATGGGGTTCCGATAACCAGGTAGATGAAACAGGATTTTGGCAGAAGAAATATATGCCAACATATGATAGTACAGGTAGTTCAATCGAAGGTATCTATAATATATATACCGAAGGAGCACAGACTGATTTTCAACGATGGAACATGCAGGATGATGTACTTATTCGTTTTGCTGATATACTCCTTATGGCTGCTGAACTGGGAAGTGCAAATGCTGAAACGTATTTTAATCAGATTCGCGAACGAGCAGGTCTGGATCCGACAAATCCGACACTGGAGAACATCAAGCTGGAACGACGTCACGAGTTGGCATTTGAAGGTATTCGTCATTACGATCTTATGCGTTGGCACGACATGGAAGCTGCACATGCCATAGCAACGAATATTCCTATATTTGATGTAGGAGAACCTACTGTTTACATTGACCATTACCGCCCGGAAACCCGAGGATTTTTACCCGTACCGGAAACTGAAGTGATACTTTCAGAAGGTTTATTAACACAAACAGAAGGTTGGTAAAATCTTAAATTTGGAAGTATTGTTTTACATTTTAGAATAATCGCTTTTTCACAGAGGTTGCCAGAAAAGGCAGCCTCTTTTTTATTGTTCCTCCTCAATTATCTCGTACCATCGGCTTAGTGAAAATTTTCCCTGTCCTTCGTAATAACGAAACCGTATAACACGTGCTTCGAGGTCTATATCGCGCCATGCAATTTCAAGGGCTCCCGGATGGGTAAGATTGGTAATGTAGCCTTTTGTTTCCTTCCGCATCCGGTCCGCTTCGAATCGGGTTATTTTTTTTTGCAAATCAAGTTTCCAGCGTTGCTTGGCAAATGCTTCTTCTAAACTCTCATCGCCCAGTACAACTATATCAACTCCATTGAAGGTAGTAACATAACCTTTGTAAGGGGCTACCTTTTTCCCCTGCTCTAATTGTTCGATATCATGCCAAAGCTCAGGTGTTTTTTTCTTAAAGATTAATAACTCTGCCTTTTTGGAATTAATGGTAT
>CAYMQP010000030.1:0-13906 GCA_964392505.1 uncultured Bacteroidales bacterium | reverse complement strand
TCACCAATAAGACCGAAACGAATGATTTTCACCAGACGATTCCCTGTCATGAATTTACTCTGGTTAATTCGAATACAAGTTTACGAATATCCATGGACTCCTTCCGCTAGTTTTCAACCGGATACTTTAATTTATTAAAATATCATAAAGACCGTTTAAAGAACTACAAGTGATTTTTTATTAATTAGCTACTAATCTTTTATTAGATAATGCTGATTAATTCATTGATATACGCTGATTGAATAGAAAATCTTACACTTTTTAAATCAGAATCGGTAGATAAGTCAGAGAGAATATGCGATATATAATTTTTATCATTTGGTGTTAACTCCCTTCATTCTAACATTCTTTTATATATTTGTGTAAATGCTTCAGAGCTGATGGATAAAAAAGAAAAGAGAAATTTTTTTCAGAAAATAAGGGATAAGTACAGGTTTTCGGTTTATCGCGATGAAACCTATGAGGAGGTCCTTAATTTGCGACTTTCGCGACTGAATGTAATTGCATGGGGAGGATTTACTACACTATTATTCCTTGGAATAGTTATATCTATTATCGTATATACGCCGGTAAGAGAGTTTATACCCGGTTATCCCGATGAGAATACACTTAGAAGCAGCATCAGAAATAAACAACGCCTTGATTCTCTTGAACTTGAGCTTAATCGACGCGATATGTTCCTTGAGAATTTAAAACGTATTATATCGGGTGAAGAACCTGAAAATTATGATAATGTTGAAGATACAAACCGTAACTATAACGATATAACATTCACCCGCTCCACAGAGGATTCGCTTATGAGGGAATACTTCAGGGAGGAAGAGCGTTTTGGTTTGGATATAAATAGAAGAAAAGAAACCATAGGAGGCATTTCGCAAATGCATTTCTTCTCCCCGGTAAAAGGATTGATAACTAATTCATTTAATGCCATTGAAAATCACTATGGCACCGATGTAGTAGCCGCTGCCAATGAAGTTGTGAAGGCAACCTTAGCAGGAACCATTATAATGGCAACCTGGACACTTGAAACCGGCTGGATCATTCAAATTCAGCATGAAAATAATTTGATATCCATATATAAGCACAATGCAGAACTTCTTAAGAAGGTTGGTGACTTTGTTGAAGTTGGAGAGGCTATTGCCATAATTGGTAATTCCGGCGAATTAACAACTGGACCCCATTTGCACTTCGAATTGTGGTATAACGGTATTCCTCTTGATCCCGAAGACTATATTTCGTTCTAATAGCCATAACTTCTAAAACTGATAATGAAAAAAAGAGTAGCCATTCTGGGATCAACAGGTTCAATTGGCACACAAACACTCGATGTTGTAGCACAACATCCAAAAAATTTTGAACTTAAGGTAATTACCGGAAGAAATAATGTTGATCTACTGGTTAAACAAGCGCTCAAATTTACACCTGAACATATCGTAGTTACAAATAAAGATCATTACCAAGAAGTTTATAATGCGCTTAAAGAACTTCCTGTTGAGATTCATGCAGGTGAGGATTGCTTATCCCAAATAGTCCAGCTTGAAGATATCGACATTGTACTTACGGCTCTGGTAGGTTTTGCAGGTTTATTACCGACTATAAAAGCAATAGAGTCAAGAAAAGATATTGCACTGGCAAATAAAGAAACCCTGGTTGTTGCCGGAGAACTTATTACAAGTCTGGCGCAAAAAAATCAATGTCAAATCTTGCCTGTCGATTCGGAGCATTCTGCTATTTACCAATGTATGGTTGGGGAAGACCGGAGAAGTATAGAAAAAATTTATCTTACGGCTTCCGGAGGTCCATTTCGTGGGATGTCGTCGGAACAGTTAAAAAAGGTAACAAAGGAACAGGCATTGAATCATCCCAATTGGTGTATGGGGAATAAGGTCACAATCGATTCGGCATCGCTTATGAATAAGGGGCTAGAGGCAATTGAAGCTAGGTGGCTTTTCGAGCTCACACCCGAGCAGGTGGAAGTAATTATCCATCCTCAGTCGATTATTCATTCACTGGTTCAATTCCGCGACGGATCGATAAAAGCCCAAATGGGACTACCCGATATGCGGTTACCCATTCAATATGCTCTAGGCTTCCCGCAACGTTTACAAAACGATTTTCCACGATTTAATTTTACCGATTATCCGGAACTTACATTTGAAAAACCTGATATTAAAGTCTTTCGAAGTTTGTCGCTTGCTCTGAAATCAATGCAGCAAGGGGGTAATATGCCTTGCATTATGAATGCTGCGAATGAAATTGTGGTGGATGCATTTCTTAATTGCAATTTACCATTTTATAAGCTGCCGGAAATTATTGAGCAAACTATGGATAACATTGACTACATCGCTCATCCCACGCTTGATGATTATAACTATAGCGATTACGAAGCACGCCATTTTGCTAGTCAATTAATATAAATTACCCTCTTTCTTGACGATATGTTCAATTATTATAATTTTGCAGGGCCTGTATGCAAAAGAATAGTTGACCTTTTTTATTTGCGATTGTTTGAAATACAATATTTATAATACAGAATGAAAGTAATTATTCAGATCGGACAGCTACTATTATCGCTTTCAATTCTCATAATTCTTCATGAATTAGGGCATTTTATATTTGCACGTATTTTTAAAACACGAGTAGAAAAATTTTATCTGTTTTTCAATCCCTGGTTCTCGCTTTTCAAAGTTAAAAAGGGTGAAACGGAATATGGTATTGGTTGGCTGCCGTTGGGAGGTTATGTTAAAATATCAGGGATGATAGATGAATCGATGGATAAGGAGCAACTAAAAAAACCACCACAACCATACGAATTCAGGACAAAACCTGCATGGCAACGTCTTTTTATCATGCTTGGAGGTGTGCTGGTTAATTTATTCCTCGGTTTTTTAATTTTTACTTTTATTCTGTTCACCTGGGGCGAAAAATACTTACCAAATAAGAACCTTAAAGATGGAATATGGGTTACTGATTCAATTATGTATGAGGCTGGTTTGCAGACAGGCGATAAAATTGTATCGGTAAACAATAAAGATCCCATAAGTTTTATGAACATTTTAGAGGAGATGCTTTTCGGAGGGCAGATGCACATTATCAGAGATAGCAAAGATACTATACTGTATATTCCTCAGGATTTTGTTGGCCGACTTGTTGATAATAGTATTCATAATAGGGGTTTTCTTTTATATCCGCGGATACCTTTTATTATTAGCGAAGTTCCTGATACATCGCATAATGCTAATTCCGGATTGATAGCTCGGGATATGATTGTTCAGTTAAATAATATTCCGGTTAAATATGTGGATGAAATTACTTCCATTCTTGATACAATTCGCGGTAAAACTGTTTCAGCTATTGTCGAAAGAAAAGGAGAAGAGAACGAACTCATGGTAAAAGTAAGCGATGAAGGGAAACTTGGAGTGGTTTATGGATTTCTGAATTATAATCAGCTTGAAAAATTGGGAATATATAACTTCGCGACTTATGAATATAATTTACTTCGATCGATACCTGCCGGATTTCGTCGTGCAAAGGAAGAGTTGCTGTCATATATTCGTCAAATTGGATTAATATTTAATTTTAAATCGGGGGCTTATAAAGCTGTTGGTGGTTTTGGGGCAATTACTAATCTGTTCCCTCCGGTATGGAATTGGCAAGCTTTCTGGAATATAACTGCATTATTATCTATTATGTTGGCTTTTATTAATATACTTCCTATACCGGCCCTTGATGGCGGACATGTAATGTTTGTAATTTTTGAAATGATCACAGGTCGGAAACCGGGAGAGAAATTCTTGGAATATGCTCAGCTGGTGGGTATGTTTATCCTTATTTTCCTGTTATTATACGCAAATGGTAACGATGTTTACAGATTAATTCTCCGGTGGATCGGAAAATAATATGTACCTTTGATTAAAATGGCTATCATGATAAATATAATTCTTTTCACCCTTGGTATTCCTGAAATATTGTTGATTGTGTTGGGCATTCTGATATTATTTGGAGGCAGAAAAATTCCTGAACTCATGCGGGGTATTGGTCAGGGCATGAAGGAGTTTAAAAAAGCGTCACGCGACGATACACCTGATGAAAAAAAGAATGAAGCAATTGAATCTCCCGATAAATAATTAAATTCGGAAAAACCCTAATACCTAAACCAAATACACAATATTCGGAATGAGAAGGCAACTTCTTCCCCTTGTTATTTATATATCATTATTTACTAGTTCAGAATTATTTTGCCAGTCATACACCGAATCAGTTATTACAACATGTAAATTATCTCCGGCGGATTTATACCGTCCTCCTGCCGATTTTGACGGAGTCACTTCATCCATGGGTATTGAATATGGTATTGAGATTTTAAACCGAAAAACCCCTGTCGATTTGGTTTTTAATAAAGAAGTTGAGAAAGCCGTTCGTTATTTTCTTTCAAAACGGCAACAGGATATTGAAGTGTATTTGCAGCGTTCACAATTTTATTTCCCTTTAATTGAGGAGTATTTGGACAAATATGATTTACCACTCGAATTAAAATATATAGCCGTTATTGAATCAGGATTGAATCCCTTTGCACGTTCGAGCTCAGGAGCTGTAGGTCTCTGGCAATTTCTCTTTGCAACCTGCTCTTTATTCGATTTAAAAGTCGATTCTTATATCGACGAACGGAGGGATATTTATAAATCAACCGATGCTGCTTGCCGGTATCTCCAATATCTTTACCGTACCTATAACGACTGGAATTTAGTTATAGCAAGTTATTGTGGTGGTCCTGGCGATGTACGTAAGGCTATTGAACGTTCCGGAGGGAAAACCAATTACTGGGAAATTCGTCCTTTTCTTGCCGAACAAACCCGCAACTACATGCCATCCTTTATCGCCATTAACTACCTGATGAACTATTATAAATGGTATGGCATAGCTCCAAAAAAATATCAATACACATGGAATGAGGTGGATACCATTCACATACATTACGCTGTTACATTTCAGCAAATTACCTCGGTGCTGGATATATCGGTATCGGATATTGAGTGGTTAAACCCGGTTTATCGAAAAGCTACTATTCCTGACTTACAGGAACCTTGCATTTTAATATTGCCTAAACATTTAATTCTGGAATATATTCGTAACGAGAGTAGGATTTTAGCTATTTCAATTCCGAAGGAAGACTATAATGATCTTCTGACTTTTGCTGGTAATACGAATAATCGCGATATGATTACACATACAGTTCAGGATGGTGAGTATCTTCATAAAATTGCTATTCATTATAAATGTACTATCGAAGATATTAAAGCATGGAATAATTTGAGTAGCCTAAATACATATCCGGGTCAACTATTAAGGATTTGGATTCCCGGGAAAAATGAGTATTAATTTCGAATTTCCGGCAGGTTTTTTGTGAAAAATATCATACGAAAAATAATTTAATAAACGAAAAAATGAGAGTATCCATTGTATTACTTGTTTTATTCACCGTTCTTTCCGTTCAAAATTGTGATAGACAAACGATAAAACCGATGCCTTCCGGCGCACCGGGTGATCTTATTCTTGTCATGGATGGGAAATTATGGCAATCAGCCCCCGGCGATACTATACGGAGCATTTTAGCCGAACCGGTCGATGCGCTTCCTCAGGATGAGCCTCGTTTCGACGTGATACAAATCGACTTTAGCGGTTTCGGTAAAACTTTCAAACAACAGCGGAATATTATTGTAATCAAAGTTGGTTCAGATCAACCAGAAGCAAAAATATTGGTACAGAAAGGGCTCTGGGCACAAACCCAAATTTTAATAACCCTTCTGGCTCCCAATGAAGGTGAATTGATTAACATTTTAAATCAGAATCGCGATAAAATACAGGCACTTATAGTAAATGCAGAGCTAAAAAGGTTGATGGATGCATATCATTCCATCAAAGACAAAGCTGTTACTGACCTGCTGAAAGAGGAATACAACATACTGCTAACGGTACCAAAAGGATATGTAGTAAGTACATCGAAAAAAGATTTTATCTGGCTTTCACAGGAATATCGCGATATTGTACAGGGAATTCTTATATATACCTATCCTTATACCGATAAGGAAACTTTTACTCGCTATTATCTGGTATCGAAGAGAAACGATTTTTGTAAACGAAATATTCCCGGCGAGATTGAAGGTTCGTATATGACGACTGAACCCTTGTTTCCACCTTTATTTAGTGAATATAAACTGGGTAATAATAACTACACTGCCGAATTACGGGGATTATGGCGTATGCAGGACGGTCTGGTGATGGGTGGACCGTTTGTGAGTATAACCCAACTTGATCAGAAACGCAACCGCATCATTACAGTAGAAGGCTTTGTTTATGCACCGGGGCATAAAAAAAGAGACCTGTTACAACAACTCGAAGCAATAATTTTCACACTCGATTTTACTGATGATCAAAGTATGGAAGGTGAATAAACCAGTACCATTTCTCGACAATAAAATTTAACAGTATCGCGACGATCGTAAATTATGTAAAATTATTGCACGCTAATATTTTAAATGTAATAGGTAGTTATTTCCGTCATCGTCTGCTACATTCCAATTACTTAATTCTCGTATAGAATTACTATTTTTAGCCAACTTTACAGGAAAGTTGGAAAGGAATTTATCTGGAAATCTGTTTCTATATAGCAGACTTAACGGAGAAACACTATGAGACATAATAAAATAATAATAGGCATTTCTCATGGCGACATAAACAGTATAAGTTATGAAGTAATCATAAAAGCTCTACTGGATAATCGCTTATATGATTTTTGCATACCCATTGTATACGGATCGCCAAAAGTAGCAGCTTACCATCGAAAGGCTTTAAACATCGATAATTTTAGTTTTAATACAATCAAATCTTCCGAGGAAGCGAATCCTAAAAAAGCTAATATCATTAATTGTATTGATGAAGATGCCCGAGTTGAATTGGGAAGAATTACCGAATATGCCGGTAAATCATCCATTCAGGCACTTGAAATTGCTACCCAAGACCTTGCCGATAATAAAATTGATGCACTTGTTACCGGTCCTGTAAACAAGTATAATATTCAATCGGATAAATTTAATTTTACCGGACATACGGAGTTTTTCGAGTCGCGATTTAATTCTGAGGGAGCCTTGATGTTCATGATTAATGATTTTTTTAAAATTGGTGTTGTTACGGCCCATATTCCACTGGTAAAAGTAACGGAATATATTACCCGCGATAGTATCATACGGAAACTTCGTATCATGAATAATTCGTTGATTCAGGATTTCGGAATCAGGAAACCACGTATAGCAGTGCTTGGTCTAAATCCGCATGCGGGCGACAAAGGTATTATAGGTGACGAGGAACAACGTGAAATAATTCCGGCACTAACAGCTATCCGGGAAGAAAATATACTTGCTTTCGGACCATTTCCAGCCGACGGTTTTTTTGCTTCTGCAAGCTTCAATAAATTCGATGCAATTTTGGCTATGTATCACGATCAGGGACTGATTCCTTTCAAAGCCATGAATCCCTGGGGAGGCGTTAATTTTACTGCCGGACTGTCGGTTGTGCGTACCTCACCAGCTCATGGTACAGCATACGAAATTGCAGGAAAAAACGAAGCTTCACCCGATTCCCTCCGGCAAGCTATTTATCTGGCATGCGATATTTTCAAAACCCGAAATGGATATAAAGAACTTACTGCCAATCCATTAAAATCATATGATATTTCCGATCTTTAATTTTTGGCTCAGAATAGTGTGATTTAAGCCGAAAGGAAAGTAAATTTAATCTTTAAAGTATGCTGAATGCTCGATTATATTAAAGGAGATCTTGTAGAATTAACACCCACATATGCTATTATCGAACAAAATGGTATCGGGTATGAAGTGAATATATCGTTATTCAGTTATTCTCAACTGCAAGGACTCAGGCAATGTAAACTTTATGTGCACCAGGTGATTCGAGAGGATGCACATCTGTTGTTTGGATTTTCATCCATTGAGGAAAGAAAAGTTTTCAGGTTATTGATTTCAGTATCCGGGATAGGAGCAAATACAGCCCGAATGATACTGTCTTCCATGTCACCCAATGAAGTACAACAAGCAATTGCCGAAGGAGATGTTATTGTATTACAATCGATCAAAGGAATTGGAGCTAAATCGGCTCAACGAATTATTGTCGACCTTAAGGATAAAGTGATAAAATTGACTGATGATAGTGTACAATTATTCAAAACAGCGGACAATACAATAAAGAAAGAAGCGTTATCTGCACTAGAGATTCTTGGATTCACAAGAAGACAAGCAGAAAAAGTTGTGGATAAGCTGTTGCAGAAAAATAATGAAATGCCTGTGGAAGATCTGATCAAGCAGGCATTAAAGCTTTTATAGCCTTAATTTTAAACGGGTGTACATAGCAGAGAGAAGAACTAGATATACAAGAATAATAACAAGCGGGATTTTATTACCTGCTTTTCTTCTATTTGCACTTTGTTTATTGTTTACAAGTTCTATTTCTTTATCCCAGACCATATCTCCTTCTGATACTTCTCAAACCACAGGTTTACGGTTCCCGATAAGGGAACAGGGAAACTACCCATTCTCAACAACAGGAAATCAGTCACCACTATTACTACGACCTCCTTCGAATGTTGAACAAAACATTGAGTACGATCCTGAAACAGGACGATATGTTTTTAGTGAAAAAGTTGGCGAATTAAATTATCGTCCTCCCTCTTCCATGTCGCTCGATGAATATAAAAGATACGATGCCCAGAAATCCAGGCAGGATTACTGGAGAGAGAAATCGCTTGAGGAATCGGGGGCAGGCCCCTCATTTCTTAAAAACCTGAGGCTTGGAAATCAAACTATCGATAAAGTATTTGGTACAGATATTATTAATATAACACCCCAAGGTAGTGCCGAATTAGTTTTCGGCTATACTCTTTCGCGAAGTGAGGATCCGCTTATTCCTGTTAAAAATCGTCGAAACGGTTCATTCCTCTTTAAGGAAAAAATACAGATGAATGTAACCGGATCGATTGGTGATAAAATGGAGGTGGGGCTCAGTTATAATACCGAAGCTACATTCGATTTTGAAAATAAAACAAAGCTTGCCTACACCGGTAAAGAGGATGAGATTATCAGAAAAATTGAAGCTGGCGATGTTTCATTGTCGCTGCCAGGTTCTTTAATTACAGGAAGTCAGAGTTTATTCGGACTGAAAACCGAATTACAATTTGGCAGGCTTACCGTAACAAGTGTGATCAGTCATCAGCGGGGCGAATCCTCTTCGATTAATGTTCAGGGAGGAGCACAGGTAACCGAGTTTGAAGTTAACGTTGATGAGTATGATGCCAATCGTCACTTCTTTCTGGCACATTTCTTTCGCGATCATTATAACGACTGGTTAAAGAACTTACCATATATCGAATCACAGGTTCAGATTCAACAAATTGAAGTGTGGGTTGTAAATAAGCAGAGCGATTATTCTGAAGTACGAAATATTGTTGCTTTTATGGATTTGGGCGAAGGATATAACGCTGAGGGCAGACCCAACTTTTATGCTAATACTTCTATAATTGTTCCTGGCCTTGGTATGGACAGGCCGGCTTCGAATAGTAATAATGCACTTTATGCAAAACTGGAGAATAGAAATGGTATAAGGGCATTAGGAACTGCCGAGGATGTGATCTCATTAGTAAGTGATGATACTTTTATCGCCGGACGCGACTATGTTAAGCTTGAGAGTGCCCGCCCACTATCTGACCGAGAATATACAATAAACAAGGAACTGGGATATATTTCGCTGAATTCACCGCTGCGTAACGATGAAATTCTTGCTGTGGCATTTACCTATACTTATCGAGGCAAAACATACCAGGTTGGCGAATTATCAAATTTTGTCGATGCTCCGGGTGTTTTAATCTTAAAGCTGCTTAAAGGAATAACTCCTTCTCCCAAATTTCCCAACTGGGATCTGATGATGAAGAATGTTTATGCCATTGGTGCATACCAGGTAAGTTCGGAAGATTTTGTTTTGAATGTATTATACCGAAACGACAAAACAGGCGTTCCGGTCAATTATATATCCGAGCCTAATGCTGAGGACATATCGCCGAATGTACAGGAAACTCCTTTGCTTAAGGTATTGGAGCTCGATAATCTCGATTCACGTAACGAACCCAATCCTGACGGATTGTTTGATTATGTAGAAGGGATAACAATCAACTCCCGGAATGGAAGGGTATATTTTCCCCTACTCGAACCTTTTGGCTCCGATCTGCAAAAAAAAATAGTCGAAGATGCCGAGGATCCGAATGATGCAGCCAGAGTAGCAGAGAAATACATTTTCAAAGAGTTATACGATTCTACCAAAACACGCGCCGAACAAGTTGCCGAGAAGAACAAATTTTTTCTGAAAGGGCAGTATCAATCTTCTTCAGGATCAGAAATCCAACTCAACGCTATGAATATTCCGCGAGGATCGGTAGTTGTTACTGCCGGTGGACGAACCCTGCAGGAGAATGTCGACTATACAGTAGATTATACACTGGGTAGGGTTAAGATTATTAATCAAGGTCTATTGGAGTCGGGAACGCCCATTCGTATTTCACTCGAAAGTCAATCGCTTTTTAATATTCAAACAAAAACCTTGCTGGGAACCCATCTTGATTACCGTTTTTCCGAAAATTTCAATTTGGGCGCAACGGTAATGAATCTGACCGAAACACCGCTCACAAAAAAGGTAAACATGGGTGACGAACCCATCTCAAATACTATTTGGGGATTAAACACTTCGTATCGCACCCAAAGTCAGTTACTCACAACCCTGGTTGATAAGCTTCCTTTTCTTGAAACCAAGGAGACGTCAAGTATTATGCTTGAAGCTGAATTTGCCCATTTAATACCCGGACAGGCTAAAATTATTGGTAAGAATGGTGTTGCTTATATCGACGATTTTGAAGCAGCACAGACTAAAATAGAAATGAAAACTTTTTCAAGCTGGCACTTGGCAAGTCCACCAGAAGATAATCCCGTTTTTTCACACAGCAGTGCCGAAGGGCTTGAACTTGGTTACGGTCGTGCAAAACTTGCCTGGTATGTAATTGATCCGCTTTTCTATCGCAGCAGTGGATTAAACCCCGGTAATCCGGGCATTAATGAAGATTTGAATAGCCACTATGCACGTAGGATAAGGGAAAATGAAATATTCCCCACCAAAGAAAACGACCTGCCGGGTGAAAATTATATTTCCATATTGAATCTGGCCTATTATCCCGATGAACGAGGACCTTATAATTATGATCCGAACCTGACTGAGGATGCCAAATTAGAGGACCCGGGTGATCGTTGGGGCGGTATTATGCGTGAAATTATTAACAGCGACTTCGAAACATCGAATATAGAGTTTATCGAATTCTGGCTAATGGATCCTTTCCTTGAAAATAAAAGCCATACCGGGGGTGATTTATATATTCAACTGGGAGAGATTTCTGAGGATATTCTCCGCGATTCGCGTAAAGCATATGAAGGTGGTTTACCCAGCGATCCTAATAATATAACCGGTGTTGATACTACTATCTGGGGACGTGTCCCTACCGGGCAGGCGTACCTCAATACCTTTGCAGGAGAAGAAGGCAGACAATATCAGGATGTGGGTCTCGACGGGCTGATCGACAGTGACGAGGAAACATTTTTTAGTGAATATATTCAAAGCATCAGCGATGAAAATATTCGTAACCGAGTACGTGAAGATGTCTCAGCAGATGATTTTGAATATTTTCTTAGCGATGAACACAACCTAAACGATGATGGTATTTTAAATCGCTATAAGAGTTATAATAACCTCGAAGGAAATTCGCCTCCCAGTGCTGTCGGTCAGGATTTTACACCTTCCAATTCAAAAGAACCGGATATCGAAGATATTAACCGTGATAATACATTAAATACTGTTGAAACTTATTTTCAATACCGGGTTAGTTTACGTCCGGATGACCTTGAGCAGGTTGGCCGTAATTTTATAGTCGACCAGATAGAAAAAGAAGTACCTGATTTTGATACGGTTGCCCGATGGTTTCAATTTCGCATTCCTTTAGCCGAGTGGGAAAGTAAAATGGGCGACATCGAGGATTTTAAATCAGTCAGGTTTATGCGGGTTCTGCTGAATGGATTCCAGGAGAAAGTAATTTTAAGATTTGCCACTTTCGATTTGTTGCGAGGTGAGTGGCGCAGGTATAACTTTGATATCAGTGAAA
This sequence comes from uncultured Bacteroidales bacterium, assembly GCA_964392505.1. Taxonomy (GTDB): domain Bacteria; phylum Bacteroidota; class Bacteroidia; order Bacteroidales; family UBA10428; genus UBA10428. Next base: position 1,647 of record CAYMQP010000030.1, on the reverse strand, counting down.
CCAATCCCGAAGTAACATTACAGCCTGGAGGTACTACTTTTGAAGTCTCGGCGGTTAATTTCGAGGAAAATTCGAAACGTATTCCGATCAATTATGTTTTACCTCCCGGAATTGATCGGGTTATCGATCCGGGAAATCCCCAGGTAGCTCACCTTAACGAACAGTCTATCTCACTAAAAGTGGATAATCTGGAAGATGGGGATGGACGAGCAGTATTCAAAAATGTACAACTCGATTTACGACAGTATCAGAAGCTGAAAATGTTTACACACGCCGAAGCTTTACCTGAACTGGAGGGTACTCTGGGTGATTACGAAATTACTGCTTTCATACGTATTGGTTCCGATTATAAGAATAATTATTATGAATACGAAATACCTTTGAAAGTAACACCTCATGGTGTAAAGGGTGAAAGAGAAATATGGCCGCTGGCAAATGAAATGCAACTTGTTATGGAGGATTTTGTTGAATTGAAAAAGGAAAGGAATGAAAAAGTAAATACCGATCCTTTAAATTATTCGATTCAAAGTATATACAGTAAGCAGGTTGCGGTGTTTGAGGGTGGAGCGTATGTGAAGAGCAATACCATTAAAGTAAAAGGAAATCCTAACCTAGGGAATATAAGACAAATTATGCTTGGAATTCGTAATCCGGGCGATGCAGCGAGCTTTGACAGGATAAATGACGGTTTGCCAAAATCGGCTGAGGTCTGGATTAATGAGTTGCGGTTAACCGATTTCAACAATCGGGGAGGCTGGGCAGCCAATGGCAGGATGCAGGCACAGCTAGCCGATTTTGGTGTGGTGAATGTTGCAGGCAGTAGAAGCACTCCCGGATTTGGAAGTATTGAACAAAAGGTAGAGGAACGTGCGATGGAAGAGATTAACCAGTACGATGTTTCTACGAACCTTGAACTTGGTAAATTTTTTCCTGAGAAGGCCAATGTTTCTATTCCTCTATATTTCGGAACTTCAAAAACCATTGTTAATCCGGAGTATTTTCCTAAGGATCCTGATTTAAAATTTAAAGAAGTGTTGGAAGAGGCAGGAAGTAAAGCTGAACGAGACAGCCTGAAGGAAATATCGCAAGATTTAACATCAAGAGCCAGTATCAATATTACTAATATGCGGTGGAATAAACGATTTAAAAAAATCGGTCTGTTTTCACCGGCAAATTTAACTGCCAGTATAGGATATACACAAACATTGGCACATAATTATAGCACCGAGTATAATAACTTATGGAAATACAATGCAAGTCTAAATTATGTGTTCAGTACCAGGCCGAAAAATATACAGCCATTTAAAAAGTTAAAAAAGCTGAGAAAGCCTATCTTTCGTATATTTCGTGATTTCAATTTTAATCCTTATCCTTCCAGGTTCACTCTGGGTACCAAATTCGACAGGGATTATCAGGAAATGAAAATGCGTAATGTTTATGAAGATATTGAATTGATTATAGAACCAACAGTTAATAAGGATTTTAGGTGGGATCGAAAACTTGATATGAAATGGGATTTTAGCCGTTCGTTGAAATTTGATTATTCTGCCACCACCATTGCTCGAATTGACGAACCTCAGGGCAGGCAGGATTTGTTTATATCCGATAACACATTCTGGAAAGATTCGGTATGGAACAGTATACGTC
>CAYMQP010000029.1:19457-20878 GCA_964392505.1 uncultured Bacteroidales bacterium | reverse complement strand
GATATTTTCATAAGCCGTAAATACTACCTTTGGAGCTTTCCCTACCTCGACATATACATTCGATACATTTTCGAGATTTATAGCCGTAAAGTCGTTAACCACTAACGATTCCGACCTGATTTCGCCTCGTCCTGTAACCCGTCTATCATTATCGAATAAACCATCATTTTCTTCGCAACCTGCAAAAAAAGTTGCTAAAAGCAATATAATCAGAATTTGATGTGTTCTCATGGTTTTAGTTTTTCTTTCGTGATAATGACAAAAATAATCTCCGAAAGTTGCATCAAGGCACTATTACTTAATTCCTTTTTTAATATTTACACTGTTTTTCGGTACCTCCAGATGGCAAGTATATTTGTGCAAATAGCATACACAGAAATCGAGATTATTTCTTTTGAAATATCAACAAAACCAGAACCTTTTAGCAAGATCATCCTGACAACCCTTATAAAATAAGCCATTGGGTTTATGATATTAAGTTTTTGTCCCCATTCCGGCATATTATCGACTGAAGTGAACAGTCCGCTCATTAATACAAAAATCATTAAAAAAAAGAATGAGACAAACAAAACCTGTTGTTGAGTATTGGAAATTGTCGAAATAAATAGTCCGATACCTAAAATTGCTATCAGATATAGGGTTGCAAACGTAAATAAGGTCAATAGACTTCCCTCAACAGGAACCCGATAAAGAATTCGTGCAATAGATAGGCCAAATGCCAGATCGAATAATCCTATTAGCAGAAAAGGAAGAAGTTTTCCGGCTATAAACTGATATTTCCGGATAGGAGTAACATTAAGTTGTTCGATAGTACCTCTTTCTTTTTCTTTTACCAGATTCATTGCTGCTATCATCCACCCTATAATGGTAACCAGTATAACAAGTATACCGGGCGCCATAAAAATCTTATAATTGAGTTCCGGATTGTACCAATGTCGGGTCTGTACATCGATACCGGCGATTGCAACCTCAAACATACCCTGTTCCACCATAATTTCTTCGGAAAAATTATGAATCACAGCATTGCAATATGCGAACGACAATTCGGCCAGACTTCCGTTAATAGAATTTAAGATCAACTGAATAGTAGGTGATATATGCAACCTTAACTCCCGACTGAATTTTGGTGGTATTACACAAATAACATCTGCTTTCCCTGATAGCAGATTCTTTTCTGCCTTATTAACATCGTCGGAAAAACCCATAATTTGAAAAAATTCCGACGATCGAAACTTGTTTATCAGGGCAACCGATGTTGTGCTTTTATCCTGATCAACAAAATGGATTTTAATATTCTTCATTTCGAAAGTGGCCGCATATACCAATACCAGCATCTGAATAATGGGAACCATTATAATAGCCGTGCGAAGAAACTTGTCGCGTGCAATCTGAAGGAATTCTTTCTGAACAATATATAGTAT
>CAYMQP010000029.1:18314-19447 GCA_964392505.1 uncultured Bacteroidales bacterium | reverse complement strand
TTGTTTTCACTAGTGATCTGAATTAAAATACATCTTACATTATTATATAATCAATGCTTATTCCAATCTCACTTGAAATTTTCTAATGCTGATTACAACAAAACCCACCATCATAATACTTAGTATTAAAATTTCTTTCCAAACATATAACACGCCAACACCCTTAAGCATTATATCCTTAATTACCGACAGAAACCAGCGTGGAGGCATAAGAATGCTTATATATTGCAGAATTTTGGGCATATTATCGTTAGGGAAAATAAATCCCGATAAAAGAATAGTAGGTAACATCAGCCCTACAAGCGAGACGATCATGGCTGCCTGTTGTGTTTTTACAAATGTCGATATGGTTATACCCAGTGCCAGGGCAAGAAGAATAAACAATAAGCATAGTGTAAATAATAAAATAACACTACCGTTAACAGGAACATGAAATACGAAATAACCAACTCCAACAATTATAATTGAATTTAAAAAAGCAAGTACCAGGTAGGGAATTACTTTACCCATTATAATTTGTACGGGCCTGAGTGGAGAAACAAGTAATATTTCCATTGTGCCCAGCTCTCTCTCTCTGGCAATTGATATAGATGTCATTAAAGCTGAAATCAACATAAGTATAAGGGCGATGGTTCCGGGAACAAACATATTAGCCGAACGTAATTGCTCGTTATAATACATACGGTATTCCGTTTGTATTATCGGAGTTATTTTAGTTGAGTATAATTCCCGGGTAAAATTCATGATAATGGCTTTTGTATAGCTCTCCAAAATCGCTGCATTATTAGGATCGGAAGCATCGGTAATTAATTGAATCTGTGCTTCCCCATATTTTACGAGTTTTTCACCAAAACCATATTCAATAACAATGAGCTCTTTGATCTTACCTTTTTTAAAGAGTGCCTCGGTTTCCTCGATTGAAACGATATTCTCCCTGATATTGAAATAACCTGAAGACAATAACTTGTTTGTCAGTTGTATACTCATATTATCCTTAGAAAAATCGAGAATTCCTATTTCAGCATTTTTAATTTCCGTGGAAATTACATGCCCGAAAAGTAAAAGCTGCACTACAGGAATACCAAATATTATCAGTACCGTACGGAAATCTCTTAACAGGTGACGAAACTCTT
>CAYMQP010000029.1:0-18304 GCA_964392505.1 uncultured Bacteroidales bacterium | reverse complement strand
AATTATAAATGACAATAACCGTTTCATGTACTATCTTTCACTCTAAATAATTATTAACCTCAAAGCATATTAAATCAACTATTTTATTTATCATCTGGCTATTTTCAGAAATGCATTATAAATATTATCTACACCATAACTTTCTTTCAATTTCTTAGGTGTGTCGAGGGCAACAATTCTACCTTCGTGCATAATTGATACCCGATTACAATACTCTGCTTCATCCATGTAATGCGTTGTAACAAAAACTGTAATACCATTCGAAGCAGCTTTATAGATTAACTCCCAGAATTGCCTACGCGTTATGGGATCGACTCCACTAGTGGGTTCGTCGAGAAATACAATTTTTGGCTGGTGTATCATGGCTATAGCAAATGCCAACTTTTGTCTCCAACCTAAGGGCAAAGCTGAAACAAGGGCATCCTTATAGGCTACTAGTGAAAACTGATTCAGTATTTCCTTTGTTCTGATCTTGATTAATTCCTTGCTCAGATCGTATATGCCACCGTAGAATCGAACATTTTCGTAAATTGTCAGATCGTCATACAATGAAAACCTCTGACTCATGTAACCAATACTTTTTTTTATCTGCTCTGTTTGGGTATAAACATCGTACCCTGCTACTCTGATTTCGCCCGAAGTTGGTTTTGACAATCCGCATAGTATCCTTATTGCCGTTGTTTTACCGGCGCCGTTTGCTCCCAGAAACCCAAACACTTCGCCTTTATATACCGAAAAATTCAGATCTTCGTTTGCAGTAAACCTGCCAAAGCGTTTAAACATATTCTTGACTTGTATAACAGGCGTATCAATCATTATTTACTATTTATTTACTTCTTCGATTTTTATTATTAATTAATAAGCTTATCATACAGCATTTGGGTGTTCCTTCTCATCCATTAACTTCATAAATACATCCTCAATACCCGAGGTAATTGTTTCGATATGTATATTGTGATGCTCCAGTTTATGCAAGTACTTTTTAAGTTCAGCCTGGTTAGCAGTTCCTCTTCGATCGGTATAATGTAAATCCTGACCAAAAGGAAAAACACTGGCTACATAAGGGTATTGACGTAAATCATTGAGTAATCTGTAAAGATCATCGGACCTAACTGAAAGGACTTCGCTGCCAAAGGAATGCACTATCCTTTCGGGTGTATCCAGTGACAATATAATACCTTTTTGAATAAGCGCGATTCTATCGCAAAGAATAGCTTCATCCATATAGGGTGTTGAAACAAGAATCGTTATCCCTTTGGCTTTTAATCCTTTCAGCAAATCCCAGAATTCCCTCCTAGAAACTGCATCTACCCCGGTTGTTGGTTCGTCGAGAATTAATACTTTGGGTTCATGGATGAGAGCGCATGATAATGCCAGCTTTTGTTTCATTCCTCCAGAAAGTCGGCCGGTAAACCTTTTTTTAAATGGTTCAATTTGAATATATATATCACGTATCAAATGGTATTGAGATTCAATGTTAGTTCCGAATATTGTTGCAAAAAAATTCAGATTTTCTTCCACAGAAAGATCAGTATAAAGTGAAAACTGACCTGGCATGTAGCCAATTATGGAACGTACTTTGCGAAAATCCTTAACTACATCAAGTCCATCAATCCATGCCAAGCCCTCATCGGGAAGAATTAACGAGGTTAGAATACGGAATAATGTGGTTTTACCGGATCCATCGGGTCCAATAAATCCGAATATCTCGCCTTTATCAACTGAAAACGAAATATTATTAACGGCTGTAACTTCCTTGTAATTTTTTGTAATGTATTCAGCACGTACGATCATGAAAATTATTCTTTAATGAAGCGAACCTCTCCCGGCATATTAATTCGTATGTATCCATCGTTTAGTACAATTATTTTTACAGCATAAACCAGGTTAACTCTCTCTTCGCGTGTTTGTATTATTTTCGGAGTAAATTCAGCACTAGAAGCAATCCAGTTTATCTGACCTTTATACTTTCTGATTCCTCCATTCCCATCATCGGTTAATACCCAAACCTCATCTCCTATTTTGACTTCAGCTAGTTGCTGAGCACTGAAATAGGCCTTTAGCTCCATGGTGTCTAAATTGGCTATTTTAAATAACGGTTTTCCCTGATTAACCGACTCACCTTCTTCAGTATAAGTCGCTAGTACAGTCCCTGTTGCAGGACTTACAATAGTTGCACGTTTTAATAAATCATTAACCTGTTTAATAGAGGCATCTATAGCATCGACTTCGGCATTTATCGACAAAAAATTGGTTTTTACCTGAGCTATTTGTTTCTGAATCACTAATAAATTATTTTCAAGATCATCCACTTGCTTTTGTGAAACAGCGCCTTCGGGCAACAACTTTCGAAACCGCATTAAATCGTTTTTTAATGCACGCTCCTGCTCATTCAATACCGAAATCTGAGCCTGAATATTCAGTTGCTTTGCTATTACAGACTTTCGCCGTGCAATTAATTCCTGTTTCTTCAGGAACGACTGAATGGTATCAATTTGGTAAGCAACCTGATCAGCCTTTATTTTTTCGCCTTCTAATATGTTTTTCTTAATTATTTTTCCAGCATTTTCAGCCGACACTAAAATTTCCACAGCCATAAAATTTCCAAAGGCATCCGAGGTGTCCTTCCTGTTATTGCATGCCATAAGTAGCAATAATGGAATAAATGAATATTTCAGTATTTTCATAATGTGTTATATTCTAATTATTATTTCCATTTAATAAGTTTTTAAATCGATTCCTTCAAGTAACAGATATTTTATATAAGATTTCTGCAACTCAACTTTATGGGCTTCCCAATCCAACCTTGCTTTGATTTCGGCATTTAAGTCCTCTAGATAATCGGTTGAAGTTATCACACCGTTCAGTAAAGCTGATTCACTACCCTTTGTGATAGCTTTAAGTTGAGTGATCAGTTCCTCATCCATCTTAATAATCTCTTTAAGTTTTTTCTGTTCAATTAATTCTTTTTCAAGACTCATGGTAATAGTACGCTCAAAATCGGTTTTTTTCGTTTCAATTAATTCACGTTGGCTTAGCAAAACCTGAGTTTCACGTTTGTTTTGTTTCCAGTCGAATAAAGTCCACGAAAGCCTTGCTCCCGCTATATAGTAATAATCCGGTTTATTCTCAAAGAAATTCAATCCGGGATAACTGTACCCTGCCTGACCATATGCGGCAAGAATAGGTAAATTCTTTGCCTGTTGCATTTTAGTCAAATTTTCAAGCCGTTGAACTTCGGCATCGAAATAGCGGTATTCGGGGCGGATTGTTTTGCTTGTAACCGGTAACGTATCGGTAACAATGAAAATAGTTGTCGGGTCAATATTAAGGCCTGTGTACACCGAAAGTGATATTATTATTTGTTCCCGAAGTTTCGCAAGTTGTGTTAATTGCTGTTGAGTTGAAAGAAATTCCGCTCTGATTTTCTCCAGGTCGTTTCGCTTAATAATTCCTTGTTTAAATGCTGATTCCATCTCGATGGAACGCTTATTTATAACCTCTGTCTTTAACTGAATAATCTCGACTTGGTTATTTAATAGAATGGAGTTGTAAAATAAATCGGTTATTGTTGAATTAAGTTGATAGAGTTCCACTTCAATTTTTTCATTCTCGGCACTTAAAGTGGTCATTTCAAGATCCTTTTTGCGTTTCGTAATTCCTCCATCATATATTTTCTGAATCGCCTCGATACCTGTATTATATTGAAACTGATCGACCTCAATAACAGGTCCATATTGATTTTCAACTGTTATAGCGTCGCTTTGATACCAGGCTTTCCCAAATGCTGATAAGCTTGGAAGATAGGAAGCAGTGGCATTGGCTATTCTTAATTTTGCCATTTCAGAAAAAACCTCGTACTGATCTTTAACGGCAGCATGTTGTTTTGCTTCTGAAAGACACTCTAGTAGCGAAATACTATCAATTTGGGCACTCGATAAAAACTGAATTGTCAGTATATAAATTCCTATTATAAATAATCTTCTCATGACACGTTGTTTTGAGGTGTTAATGCATCGTGAAGAAACTGCTTTACCACTTGTTTGCGTTCCTCTAGAAAATTTTTAATAAACGGCTTAAACTCTTCCGGAGCTATCCTCACTATAAGTGGGTAGGTTGCGAATGGAAAAATAATCAGACCCAGCATATTCAATAACAGGTGGGCCGGATGTACTGGTTTAATCTTTCCGATTTCAACTTCATGTTGAATCTGAATAAACAATTTCTTCATGTGTATTACTACATGCTCCTGGAACAGATCAACAAATCTGTCGGGACTCTGATTCATTTCATTCAACACAAAAAGGGGCATGTACCGGTTTTCCAAAAGTATATCGATATATACATCAACAATTGAGGTTAGCCTTTCGAGTATGCTCATTTCTTTTTGAAAAATGATTTGTAATCCGGATGAAACGCGACTTACAATCTCTTTAAAAATATACTCAAAGAGCTTTTCCTTGCTTCTGAAATAGTAATGCAGTAAGGCTTTGTTGATCCCAGCTTCGTCAGCTATCTCTTGCATGCGGGCACCTGCCAATCCCTTTTGCAGAAAAACCCTACGGGCTGCTTCAACTATACGCTGTTCGGTTGTAATATCTTTAACCATAAAATTTAACTAAATGGATTAACCATATAATTTAACCAATTGGTCAAATATAATTATTTTATATCAATTATCAAATTTTTAATAAAAAAGTAACTTAGAGGAAAATAAAATGAAACCATGAATAGGTTTATAAATGTATTGCTTATAACAATAATAGTTAGCGTGGTTTTATCCTGTTCACCAGTTCAAAGGAATGATGACATTAAAGATACTGCGATGCTTCAGCGTCCAAATATTTTGTGGTTATCATGCGAAGATATGAGTCCTCGTTTGGGTTGTTATGGAGATTCCATTGCCCGAACACCCAATATTGATCAGCTTGCTGCTCAGGGATGTCGCTTTACCTCTGTTTTTACATCATCGCCCGTATGTGCTCCCTGTCGAGCTGGCATAATAACAGGAATGTACCAGACCAGTATAGGTGCACATCACATGCGAACAACACATATTAGCAAAGGATTACCCACTCCCTACCATACTGTTCCTCCACACTATGTTAAAACATTCACCGAATACTTGCGAACAAACGGTTACTATTGTACCAATAACGATAAAACCGATTATCAGATTGGTGATCCTTTCACAGCATGGGATGAATGTGGTACGGAGGCACACTATAAGAACCGTCCTGATTCCTCTCAACCTTTTTTTGCTGTATTCAATTTTCATATCACCCATGAGATGCATACCTGGGGAAAGCCGTATTATACTAATCCCGATGTTGTTACTGTTCCACCATACTACCCTGATATTCCTGAGGCCCATAATGCTATTGCTGTGCACTATGATAATATTGCTACCATGGACTCACTTATTGGGATTAAGCTTGAAGAATTGAGAATATTAGGATATGAAAGCAATACTATCGTTTTCTTTTGGAGTGATCATGGTGATGGTCTTCCGAGAGCCAAACGCTGGCCGTATGATGCAGGTACCAATATCCCACTTATTATCCGCTGGCCACAGCAAATTAATCCGGGAAAGGTAGATTCGCGATTAATCAGTTCGATTGATTTTGGACCAACTGTGTTGGCTATGGCTGGAGTAGAAATACCCATGCATATGCAGGGTGAACCTTTATTTGGTATTGACACAAAACCAAAGCATAAGTATGTAGTTACAACACGCGATCGCTTCGATGAATCTTATGATATGGTAAGGTCAATTCGTGACAAAAGATATCGATATGTCCGGAATTTCTATCCGAACCAACCCTATGTGCAATATATTCCATATCGTAATAATAGTCCTTTAATGCAAGCTATGCTTACTATGCATGCTGCCGGTAAACTCAATGGAGTACCTGCACAATGGTTTGCAGCCATCCGGCCTACTGAGGAATTATACGACTGCAAGAAAGACCCTCATAACATAGTAAATCTTGCAGATAATCCACAATATAGGCAAACATTAGAACGAATGCGTTTGCAACTCGATCAATGGATGAAGAAAACAGAAGATATGGGAAAGATGAGTGAAGAACAAATGAAATTTTGTATGTGGAGAGGTTCCGAACAACCAGTTACCGAAAATCCCTTCTTTGTTATTAATGCATCGGGTTTTCCAATGCAACAAAAAAGTAGAACAGGCGGCAGCTATCAGAGTCCGACTAATTTATATATTTATTGTCCCACACAGGGAGCCTCGATAGGCTATACAATGCAAACTGGTGACAATGTCCACTGGTTGTTGTATTCTGGTCCAATTCATCTGCCTCCTGGTCAATACTTCATCCGGACTAAAGCTATTCGGTACGGCTATAAAGAGAGTGAAGAAACAAGCGGAACTTTTATTATCAAACCATCCGGGAATTAATTCGTAGTTACTAATTTTTTTATAGAATTAATTTAAGTTGCATTTTATTCTGTAGTGTTCTGATACAATTAAAATGTTATTGCCTATATTTGAGTAAAGCTATTTCTACTATCTAACTAGAATTTTTAATTATGAAACATAGACACTATATTCGGTTAAGCACATACGTGGCTGCTTTCTTTACTATCCTTTTATTGGCAATTTCATGTAAAAATGCGGCTGAAAAAAAGGCCGAAAAAATAATTGAAAAGTCCATAGAGAAATCGACCGGGGAAGATGTTGATATAGATATCGAGAATCAGAAAACCATTATCGAAACAGAAGACGGCCGAATTGAAGTAAATGCCCTGACAAATTCCTGGCCTGATGATATTCCAGCTGGCGTACCTGAATTTACATATGGTAAGATTTCCGGGGCCACATCATCTTCGACCGATGAAGGCAAATTATGGACCATCGTTTTCACTGACGTACCCGGAAACGCCACGGAAAAATATGACTCCGATCTTAAAGGAAAGGGATTTAAAACACAATCAGTGAATATGAGTGGATTAGGAGGAACTATTTCGGCTGAAAAGAATAACATTACTATTGCGGCTATGGTGGGTGATGGAGAAGCAAGTATATCCGTGCAAGTTAGTTCAGAATAAAAATGAGATTATAAACTGTCGATTTTTAAGAAAAGTTGAATATATTTTTCCGGGTATTATTCTAACTAATACTGGAAATCTTATTGACAGATTTAAACCAAGCCAAACGTATTTTAAATTATCCGGTTAAAAAATTTACTCGACTACCGACATTTTACCTTTGGGTGCAAAACAAAATAATAATACAGCCACGGTAAAAATAATGCCTCCCAAAACGGTACCCATACTTAAAATTCGATTACTGGTAATATAACCAACGATACCCAGGATACAGGAAAGAGCATTAAACATAAGCAGGTAAGCAGCCCATCGGTAGCCCTGGTTTTTTGTATGTATTAACCAACCGAATATTATCGAAGGTATACCGAGTATGGCGTACGCCAAACCATTGATTACAGCAATTGGTGAGTGAAAATTACACTGCAGCCATTGGGCTGTGTAAGTCATTGAAAAATCGGCTGGGTCCAATGCCGAAAGTATAATAGGAACAATGATTATTTGTGAAAAATAGACAATAAAATTCATGACTGCATAAACAGGAATCAGCAGAATACCGGCTAATGCTAAAGGCGGATTGATATCCCTGTAATTATAGTATAATGCAGCAAACAGAAATACTACAAGAATAGTTATGATACCCGCGTTAAGATAACTCAAAGTAAAAAGCTTGCCCTGAGAGGCGACAAAATAAACAAATTCTTCAGGTCCCCAATCTGACTGTATGGGCGCCATTGTGATAATCATTAAAACAATCCAGATGATCAGAATCACAAATAAAATACAACTAATTATAGAAAGGAATTTAAAATTCATATTTACTTATTTTTATGTATTAACAGTCAAATAAGGATTTAAATAAAAATACACAATCAAGCAAGAATTATAAAGAATGCTTGTTTTCTCCTTCCTGTCCTTCGCCGGCTATAATAAAACCCAGTTCTTCAGGGTGATCGAATATCAAAAGATTCCGATTGAATTTTCTGACCATCCAAGCAGTAATTATATCGCCGGCAGCTGTCCAGATGTAAAAAATACCGAAAAACATAAATAGTGTATTGCCTGTAAATAAAGCCCAAAAAGCAGGTATTAATCCCATACATATTACCGGTGCTAAGGCGCCTGATACATATTGCCATATTTTGAGTGGCTCGATGCAATGACAATAAGGTGTAAAATATTCCCATTTTATACCAAATCGAATCGACAAAAAGCCTCTTTTTGAAAACAATGCCCATACAATTCCGTGAAGCAACTCATGTACAATGATTCCACCAATAATAAATATAATCAGAAAAAGAAATGAGCGAAAACGTAATGCGGTCAGGGCATTTTCACCCCAAATAATATAAAAAGGAAGACCAAAAACGAGTAATATCGGGATAATAAATAAAAGTGCAATCCCCTGCAATTGGGCTATCGCAAGGGTATAAACTTTACGCCCCTTTTCATCAATGCTGATTTTCGGTTTCATAAATTGCTTATCGCAAACTAAAATACTCTAATTCCGGAAATTCTCCTCATAAGATAATCCGGTCTGTTAAATATAAAATAATTTGTTTTTATGTGAATTGGAATAAAGCTATACCGAATGATTAATAGCTAATAATCTCGAAAGGTATACCGACATTCTCACCGAACTCCTCGCCAAGGTCATACATATCCTCATCCTCCTCTTCATAAAACCACAAAACCTTAATATTATTACCAGCTTCGTGCAATTCTTCTAGTTTGATAAGTAATTCCTGAATGAGTTTTGAGGTAGCCGTATTAAAATATATATACTTAAAGACAAATTCGGTGTATTCGTTAGGCGAGTCCTTATATTCCTCAAGCCAATCGATCAAAGGTTGATAAAAGCTAACAACATCCTCAGGTAGTGAGCGTCCGGAAACCTCAAAAATATCATTTTCGGGATCAAACAATACTTTTGGTGTGTCGTTAGTTGCTCTAATATCTAGAGCTTCCATAGTTGAATGTTTTAGTTTATGTATTCACTAATAGTTACGTTAAAATATGAAATAAGTTTGATAAGGACCACATGATTTTTCAACAATTAAGCGTGTTTTAAGTTCAGGAAACAACAATTTTTTGCCCGCAAGTTATACAATAACCTCTTCCATCGAGAGCCGATAAACGGGTATAGTACCCATGACGCTGTATTACAAGTGACCCACAATTAGGACAATATGTATTCTGGTATTCACTCCTCACATTCCCAATATATACATAGTTTAAATATTTGCTCGCATAAGCTGCAAATTCTTCAATAATCCTTAAATCAGTAGTTTCAGTTTTCATCTTATAGTGAGGGAAATATCGTGAAAGATGCAGGGGCACATCTTTACCCAGGCTATTGATTATCCATTGAATCATCTCTCCAAACCGGGAAAGAGAATCATTGATTCCCGGTACAATAAGCAAAGTTATTTCGAGATGCTTATCGGCTTTTTTAATGATCTTCAAATTATTAAGTATATACTTTAATTCACCTCCGGCAAAATTCTTATATACTTTATCGTCAAATGCTTTTACATCAATATTAAAGGCGTCAATTATGGGTAAAAGTGCCCTTAAAGGTTTCTCATTAATATAACCATTGGAAACTATAACATTTTTTCCCTGATTTTGCCTTATTTCCTGGGCTATATCAAACATATATTCATACCAAACATTGGGTTCATTATAAGTATAGGCTATACCCAGGTTGTCGGGATTTGCTCTAGCTGCTTTGATTATTTCGCCCACCGATAAATATTGCAGACGCGGAAATCCTTCGATTCCGGTCTGTGATATTTCATAATTCTGACAACAGGCACAATGGAAATTACATCCCAGTCCACCCAATGATAAAATTTCGGAACCCGGAAAGAAATGATACAAAGGTTTTTTCTCAATTGGATCGAAATGCGTGGCTGAAAGGCAACCGTATATATCGGTATTAAGAATTCCACCTTTATTTGTGCGTACTTTGCAAATGCCGGACCTGCCATCGGCAATTATGCAATTATGCGGACAAAGCTTGCACTGTACTTTGTTGTCGGTAAGCTTATCATAATATCTTGCTTCCATGGTACCAGTTTTAATTAAGAAACAGATCGGCTGATTCGATATTAAATTTTTGTACCATGCAACTCTATTGCAGAAAAAAATTCCCCGTTTGGTCCATCATCATCGATCAGTGCCGGAACAAGTGCTCCAGGCAGAACATGATCGACCGGATACCATGCATTCGGACCACCCATATCGGTTTTGAGCCATCCGGGATCGAGGCAATTAATTCTTACACCCGTACCATTAAGTTTCACGGCTATATCCTGTGTTAGTTTGTCGACAGCTGCTTTTGATACACTATATGGCAACAATTCGGGTTGGTCCTTTATTCCTGAGGTAAGATTTATTATACGACCGTATCCTTTCCGAATCATACCTGGAATAAATGAGGCACATAAATAATATATAGCATAAACATTAACCTGAAAGGTTTCCATCCATGCCTGGGAATCATGATCCCAGATATTTTTCTTATAAGAACCCTGGATGGCAGCATTGTTATAGAGTATATCAATACCACCAAACTTATTTTTAATATAATCGGTTATTTTCTTAAGATGCGCATTATCAGATAAGTCTCCTTCAACCGAAAATGTATCTACTGGATATTTGCCTAACATTTTAAGTGTAGCATCGGTATTATTTCGCCTGCGCCCATGTACAAAAATATTTACCCCTTGCTCTGCTAATCCAATAGCAATTTGCTGACCAATACCTCGGCTCGATCCCGTGACAAAAGCGATTCTGCCTTTAATTTTATCTGCCATAGCGCTTCCAAAATATCAGCCAAGTTATAAAAGAACAGAAATAAAGTGATGGATATTTCAAGGTAATTTAAAAAATAAATAACGACTTATATCGTAACCCGAAAAACCGGGAACATCGCGAAAATTTTAATTGTGTAATCTGGATAACTAATAAGTATTTACCCTATTTTATACTTTTCAGCAAATTCTTGTGAAATATAGTTATCGTAACTCTCACATACATGACTAGCAAAATCGATTGCGGTTTCTATAATTTCTTTCCACATATCGAGATGAAGATTGGGCAGCTCTTTATATTTGATATTATTCTTAAATAAAGAATACACCATGCCAGCATTGAAACTATCACCCGCTCCGATGGTACTTTTTGGCGATATTTTCTTAATCTCAAATTTCTCGGATAATGCAGGTGTTTTCAGAAATACACCTTTGGTGGAAGATGTGTATAGTAAACAAGGTGGTTTATCGCCAAAATATTTGTATGTTTCCTCAGCATTGCATGCACCATAAATAAATGAAAAATCTTCATGTGAACCGCGAACAATTGAGGCGTAGGAAATATTCTCCACAATCATCGGCTTCAGGTTATGTAAATCGTGCAGGTGTTGCTTTCTGTAATTGGGATCATATATAATGATGGCTTTCTTCTTCTTAGCTTCCTGGATAAAATGCATAAGCTTCTTTCGTACCTCAGGTGTTATAGCATAAAACGATCCGAAAAGTACAATATCGTCCTGATGAATATGCGGAAAATCGATATCCAGTCGTTTTTCAGGGTAGATTTTATAGAAATCGTAGCTGGCATCACTATTTTCGTTAAGGAAAGCCAAAGCCAATGCCGATTTTCCATCGTAGTACCTGTAAACATATTCAGTAGAAACATTATTATTCTTCAGAAAATTATCGATAAAATTACCTACTTCGTCTAATCCATATTCACCAATAAACTGAACCGGCAAACCCAGACGGCCAAGAGTGACAGAAGTATTCAGGCTGGCTCCTCCTGCTTTGGCAGTAAAAGGCTGGTTTTCTTTAATTAAAATGTCAAGTACAGTTTCACCAATAGTATAAATATTACGCATTCTTTCTTTCTTTTACCAGATTTTGTATTTCTTTGAATTCATTGGTTCCGGATTCTCTGCATAATTCAAAAAGTATTGATTCACAAGTAGTCACTACCGAACCTACATCGCGCATGCGCAATAATGATACCCTTTTGTCATTTTCATTGGCCGAACCAATACAATCCTCAACAATAACAGGATTAAAGTTGTTATACATCAAATCAAGTGCTGTCTGTAATACGCATATATGAGCTTCGAGACCCATTATTATTACATTTCGTTTACCAATTCTATTCAATACCCGTATAAATGCCGGCTCGCGATAACAACTGAATTTTGTTTTTTCAATATATGAGAAGTTACCGATGGTTTTATTGATGGCAGGAACGGTAGAACCAAGTCCTTTGGTATTTTGCTGTGTTACCACGATAGGAGACTTAAGTATTTTCAGCCCTTTTAGTAACGCAATAGTATTTTTGATAATAATTTCATAATCGACGATGGTTGGAATTAGCTTTTCCTGCATATCAATTACCAGGCCGATGGTATTTTCACGATTTATTCTCATAATAGTAAGGGTGCAAAAGTATACAAATTACAAAAAGAACCGTTTATAAACACCCACAAAATAGTATAAGATAAATTTTTCATAATTTAATCATTTTCATCCAGAAGTATACAAGAGAATTCAATTTACTTTACTATTTCCTGATTTTTCAATTTATCTATTTTTGTATGAATTGCAATTTAATAGGAATAATTAATCAGCAGGAATTCAGAATTATGAAACTTATATACTTATTGATAATTCTGTTTTTGGCAGTGTTTACCTCATGTTCATACAAACAAAAAATCACAGCTGAAAACATAAAATTGTTACCATATTACCAATCAGGCATGATTCTGCAAACCGATTCAAATACTATTATCCAGGGTTCAGCCGATCCTGAATCAATACTGGCAGTGAAAATAATGGAATATGTGCGACTTGTCGAAGTGGATGCACAGGGTAAATGGGAAGCAGTTTTTCCGAAAATTATTCTTAAAAAATCCGTAACTATACTTATCGAAGGCCGAGATACGATTATCACCATTCCGAATGTAAAAGCGGGTAAGCTTATTATTGTTTTTGGAGATGCTCAGCTGGACCCTTTTAAAAGTAACAAACATTGCAGTTGTTCATATACCGACTCACTTTCAAAAACTTCTATATCAATTTATAATCCGGAAGTCAAAAATTCTGCAAAAGGAAATTTCAATACCTCTGGTAAATGGATGCCATTGGAAGATTTGCCTATGGATATAAAAACCTGTAATACGCTTAAATCGATTTATAAAACAATTGGCAAATCTCGAATTCCTTTAGTAGGCATAATTGACGCTACATGGCCCGGTGCCCGAATGGTCGCATGGCTTAATAGCGAGTCACTGCTAATTCTTCCGGATAGCAACCATTTAGAATTTGCCGGTCAAGAAAAGAATATAATCTTTAATAATTCGCTGAACGATAGTATTAAACACCTGAACCAATCGGGTTACAAAGGAATTAAAGCCGGTGTAGCGCGTATCTGGTTTAATGATGATAACTGGAGAATTACAGACATGCCCATTGATTTTACCCTTAAGAATATCCCTTCAAATAAAAAGATCATCTACCTGAGAAAAAAGATTTATATACCATCGAGGTATTTCACATCCGATTTTATCTTCAATCTCGGATATATAAATGGCGATGCGGAATTTTATTTCAATCAACAAAAAGTAAAACCCAAGGTTACAAATGGATATTACAGCATAAACATTGCCGATACCCTTTTACATGAATGGAGTAATCTTATATGCATCAGATTATTTTGTGCCTATGATCATTCCGGAATATACGGCTCACTTTTCGATTGCTATAACAACGATTCAACATTTTACAGGAATATTGATCAGGAATGGAAATACAATTACAACCTGGAGGCTGATTTTCCTGATTTCGTTATTAATACTGCAAAACCAGGGATTCTTCATAATAATCTTCTGTTAGAACTTAAAGAACTTCCAATAAGTGAACTTATTTGGTACGGAGGATATTTCGATGTGGATAATCCGGAAGGCATTTCGGCAAAAACCGAAGAGATTTTAGGATATTTTCCAAGATTATCAACGCGTACAATTTTATTTACACCCTTTACTCCTATTGATTCTATACTGTATGGAAATAACACCGGAATCGTTAGGAATGAATTAAGACGAGCTGCTGAAAATTCAAACGCCCGATGGATCGAAATTCAAGACGGAAAATGAAGAAAAAGCCGCCTTTCGCGGAAGTAAGTAGTGCACGATCTTACTTGAAAACCAGGCGAAAGGCAGCGGCAGGTAGCTTATTACCTATTCTTCTTCTTTCTCCGAAAAGAAATCAATATTGACTCCCAGATAGAGGTAATTCATCCATGGATTTAATTTTAAACCTCGTAGCTCGGAGCTGTTAGACATATTCAAATCCTGGGTGAGAATATAGTCGTGATCGAGTACATCCCAGAAAAGTTTTTCCATTTTATACCCGATAGTAAACCAACCGAAACGTAATTCAGCACCTAAAATAAGACCTAAATTATGAGGAATGATTTCCTGTTCCAGGTCATAAGTCCAGTCGCCGTTATAGTCGTTTCGGGTTGCCTTTACCGTTCGTTCGTAAAATAAGCCGGAATTAAAGGAATACATAAGTTTCCCGGGTTTACGAACAAACTGTAACTGGTTGATCAAACCAAATTTCCAGGTTTTACGTTTTATTTGAGCATCGGTGTTGTATTTCATCATCTCATTTCCGTCGGGTGATAAAAAATCGGAAAAATTCTGAAATGGAACAGTTTCACTTTTATATCCGACTAAAAATTGTAACGCATTGTATCCGGATGCACTATGAAAGCGGATAAAGCCGTTGTGGGCAAAACTTCGTATTACCTGGTCATATTCTGCAGTAGGCTGCGAAAATGTGCTTCCACCAAAATCAGCCATATAGCCAAATCCACTTCCCTGGGCCTTTACCGATACAGCCGAAATAAATAATACCCATATAATTATTATTCGTTTCATAGCGTATCGATTTACTCTATCTGAATAGCCTGTATCATCACGTTATCACGCCCTTCGGCACGTGTCTGGTCTTTTTCATACTTCCATATGAGTGTATGCGTACCAGGCAGAAACGTCTTGCTAAAAGTTACCCAACCGGTTTCACCCCCTACTTCATCGATTTCAACAAATCCATCGGCGAAGAAAGAAAAAACGTCATAGCCTTCTTCCGAACTTACATTGTATTCGAAGGTCAATACAGCAAATTCTGCATTAATCAGGACAGCTTCCATTAAAGTTTCCTCCATATCATCAATTATAGGGCTTACATAAGCATCTTCTATCAAAGGCCAGGTCGTGATCATTTCAATATGATTATACTCATACTCATCAAGATCGTTAATAGTAACTGTTGATGCATATTCGAATTCCTTCGATACCGTACGGGCAAAATCAATTACTTTAAGCGTATCACAGTCGTAAGGAATGGTATACTGAGGCGATGTTTTACCAGGCTCAACGACCAAACCCAGGTATTCTTCATCCATTGTAAATAATCCCAGTACTTCTTCCGTATTGTTGGTAATCCGAATGGTTTTCTTTAACACTCCCGAGCGAAGTATTACCACTTCATCCTGTACAATTTGTACATGAGAGAATTCATCCTCGGGTACACCGGCCAGATTGGTCGAAGAAATGGTATACTTATCGACAGGAATTAGGAATGTTGTTTGACTATTCGCCGGAATGCTCGATAATCCCTGTGACGATCCATCAACAACGGCAATATCCTCTATAAGATTACCATTTGCATATACATTAATAACATAATCGTTCTCGTTAATTACGGTGATTTCACCGAATTTACCAATAGTACTATAGTAAACCGGTATCTCAATATTAGCCTCCTTATGGAACTCGTTAATTACAATTTCAGGCATTTCATCCCATCCGATCTCAATAATATCGCCCGACGATGAGTTAGGATCGGAGTACCAATAGTGGTAATACAGGTAATGTACACCATAGTCGATACTAACCATCTTGTCGGTTATTCCTGGCTGCAACGATGCCAGTTTGGCTCCCGACTGACTGTTGAGTAATATATCGACCTGATAAATCACCGGATGTCCGTATTCATCGACGCTGGGATAGGTAATCAATAATGTTCCTGAACCTGCATAATCATCAGATCCTGTTATTAACCAGTTAGCCCGCTCAGCAGGTACGGTTGAATTTGATAACGCTACGCGCCATTGACGGTATACCAGCAACATATCGGGATCGGAAACATCTTCAACATCATCAGCTTTCCAGATCTGCAGCAGACATACTACCAGTTCCGGGTTGGGAATATATACTACAAAATCACTTGTGTCGGCCGGAATGCAGGTTATAAATGCATTGGAATTGTAAGTATCATCCGAATAATCCTTATATAAATAAAGTATCTGACCGGTATGGTTATTAATTACCAGGTTACCATCAAAGTCGGGTTGGCACTCATTTTCAATATAGGGATCATCATCGTAATAACAAGAACCATCGTCAATATCGGCAGCAACATCATAATTCACAGCGCGCGGATCGGTACAACCGAATTGTTCTCTTTCGCACTGAAGGCAGATACATGTTGCCAGCAATAAATATATGATTGATTGTAATTTTATGGTTCTCATAGTTTTAAAAATTTAAAGCTGTTATAAAGTTTATTAGTTTCCTTTATTCCCAGGCTCTCTCCGAGCCCCCTGCACCTATCGCTTCAGCATTACTTATTACAGAGGGCCGGGAGAAACCCGTATTGCGGAGACTTTATAACAGCCTCCTGATTTGACAAAAACCTCAATTAATCACCTTAATCAGGAAATTCCTGACCTTCCTCCTCACCCTGTTCTTCGTCAGGCAGACCATCGACCATCCATTCGACTGTTTCGTCGACAACTACAGTTACTGTAGCCGATTCTATCGTACTTCCATTAGTCAAATGCATGGCGTTAAGTATATAATCTTCTTCCACAACTCCTTCGCCACCATAAATTGGCATTATATAAGTATAAGAACCATAACGGTCGATTGTAGAAAGATTTTCCGGCAATCCGTTTTCAAGGAAGCAAACATCTTCAATAAGCTTATCGCCGGCAAAAATCTGAACCGGTTCGGGAGTCATATTGGTAATAGTAAGATTTCCGTATTTCATACCTGTACTTTGTGCTGCGCCCAAATGAGGTATGATGATGGTGATATCCTTCCGGTTTTCATTCAATACCAGCCATACTGGGTATTCTTCACCATCGACAATCTGTGTTTCAATCCAGCCCAACTCCTCAAAGGCTTCGTTATCGTTCTGATCGGAGAACCAGTACAGATAATGAAGTGTATAGTTACCATAATCGATACCTACTTTTTTATCCTGCTGACCTGGCATCAGGCTCATAATCTTTGCACCGGTCCGGCTGTTCAGGTAAACATCCACAAACTCGTCGGTCCCACCATAATATGAAAGATTCACTGTCGCAACATTGGTATATTGCGAAGCACCGCTGATATGCCACGTAGCACGTTCTTCAACATTGGTAGAATTGGAAAGAGGAACCAGCCATTTCTTAAACACTTGTGCCGGATCAGGATTGTTTGGATCGTCCATTACATCTTCCCAAAGAAACAGATCGAGTTCGATCGTGCTTTCATTCGGATTGGGAATATAAACCAGATAATCGGTTGCAGAAGCCGGTATCTTTTTAACAATATATTCATCCTTGTAAAGTACCAGACGTTGAGTTGAATTATTAATGATCAGCAAGTTACCACTTGGATCGGGTTCGTCAGGGATAAAATCCTTTGGAGGGTCTTCTTCAAAGAATTCACAGGCACCCATGAACAACAGAGATAAAAATGATAAATAAAATAGTACTCTTTTCATGATTTTTAGATTTAAGGTTTACCATATTATTGTTTTCATAATCAAAAAAGTCAGCGAGAAAATTTTTCGAAGAATTTGAACAGTGGCCGATAACAAGAGATATATGAAATACAGAGAAAATGATTCGGAGTATACCACTATCGTTTTCATGCGCTATAGTATTAACTATCGGTCCGCTACCTTTGCCACGGATTTAACATGAAGCAGAGGTAATGTTTATTTCAATTTACAATGACAAGGAGATTTGTTAAGGGTTGCATGTAATTCGAAAAAGTTTTAGAGTTCTGGGTGCTGGATGCTAGGTGTTGGTTGCTGGTTAGTCAATGCCTAAATAGTGTTGACTCTTTTTTGTTTGATTTTTACTTTTT
>CAYMQP010000028.1:6536-21036 GCA_964392505.1 uncultured Bacteroidales bacterium | reverse complement strand
GATATACACCAACAGAAATGCCGCTTCCTACCTATCTTACAGGACTCGGAAATGATGAAATTGTTGAATGGTTTGTTTATGATGCTGATGTACTTCCCGATGTCAGCCAGTTTCATATGACTGAAAGCAATGTGGGTGGTGATCAGTATACAAATACCATTATAACAGATCCAGATAGCGCTACTAACCATCTTCTTGAGATGATTTCTCCTGAAGAATCACCAGGAAAATTTATGTGGAAATATACATTACCGGGCCCGAGTGATTCTATAACTTTTGTTGCTCGTGTGAAGGGTGTATCTGATACACTGGATCGTACAATGGAATTTGATTTTCAGCAGGAAGGTTACAGGGAACGGTTATATATTAAGAACGATACAACCTATGAATTAAAGGAATCTGGTGAGAAAGATGATTTGCCTGATGATCCACTTCAATGGCGTATTTACAGAATTACAAAGGCAGTTGATACGGTTGTATTCTATTTTGATGAAAATCCTGTTCCCGTAGCCGCCGTTAAAACTGCTACAACAACAACTGAAAATTACTTTCGTTTTGGTGATGGAAATGGAAGTTCAACTCTAGGTGGTTATGTGGATTGGGTTGCTTGGACAACTACAGGTATTTATCCTCCTGGATATGTGGGTCTCCCCCCTTCTGATCCAAAATCTACCGATGCTACCCTTTCAGGACTTGTTACTGATGTTGGCACGTTAGAACCAGGTTTCCATCCCGACAGTTTAAGCTATAACCTTAATTTACCATCAGGAACGACAAGTGTAACATTTACAGCAACACCAAATTATCCATTAGCCCAAGTAAGCGGCGATGGTGAATTCACAAATATACCAGGAATAGCAGTTATATCAGTTACGGCAGAAGCCGGATACGTAATTGAATATTCAATCGATGTAACTGTACTTCCTAGTGATGATGCAACACTCTCAGGATTAACCACTAGTGTAGGTACACTTGTTCCCGCTTTCAATCCGGATACTCTCGACTATAGTCTCGAAGTTCCTTTCAGTACAACAAGTGTTACACTTACAGCTACACCTAACGATGCAGGTGCTTCCGTATTGGGTGATGGCGAAATAACCGGATTGCCCACAATGGCAACCATAACTGTTACAGCTGAAGCTGGTAATTCGCAGGATTATAATGTAGATATAACGTTGGCGCCTGATGCTTTAACTTCCCTTACCGACGCTTTACTCAACATGTATCCAAATCCGGCCAGTAACTTAGTAACGCTCGAACTGAGTAGCGATGTATCAGGTATCCAGATATATGCCTTTACCGGTAACCTGATTCAGGAGTATACTGTTCAGAAATCAGTGGTTAAACTGGATATAAGTGAATTCAGCAAAGGCATTTATATGATCAAAATAAATACTAATAATGCTTCAACTGTTCATAAGCTGATCATTGAATAATTTACCCAATGCTGCAGTTTATTACATAAATTTGAATTTTATATAAAATCTTCCTGGCCTTTTTTAAGGTTGGGAAGATTTTCAATACCATCGCGTTTTATATGCTAATTATACTTTATTCATATTTAAGAATTGCATCTTATTGCCATCAGAACAATGAGGTAATACATACCAATTATGTAAGAGATCATTAAAATGAAAAAAAGAATTTTGTGGGCTTTTCTCCTGTTTTTTTCTGTTTGCATTACGCTCTTTGGACAAAAAAACATAACAGGACTAGTTCTCGACAACAAGAATGAGCCCCTTATAGGAGCTACTGTTTTAATTAAAGGAACCAATCAGGGAACCGTAACCGATATTCAAGGCAGGTATAATATCACTGCCCCTGATGAAGAAGCAGTATTAACGATTTCCTTTATGGGATATCAGACAGAAGAAATCGTTGTGGGCAATCAGTCAGAAATAAATGTCACACTTATGCCCAATATAACAGGTCTCGATGAAGTAGTAGTAATTGGTTATGGAACCGTACGAAGAAGAGATTTGACCGCTCCGGTTGCCTCGGTGAATGCCGAGCAACTTAAAGATATACCACTAGCTTCAACAGCTCAGGCTCTTACAGGGCGGCTTGCAGGAGTACAAATTACAACTACCGAAGGTTCGCCCGATGCCGAAGTAAAAATAAGGGTACGAGGTGGAGGTTCTATTACCCAGAGTAACGATCCTTTGTATATTGTCGACGGATTTCCGGTAGAAGGTATTAATGACATTGCACCTTCCGATATTGAATCGATTGATGTATTAAAGGATGCCTCATCTACTGCCATTTATGGTGCCCGGGGAGCAAATGGTGTTGTTATTATTACAACAAAAAGCGGAGCGAAAGGCAAAACTAAGATCAGCTACAACGCCTATTACGGAAAAAAAGAATTAGCCAATAAACTCGATGTGCTCGATCCGTATGAATACGTACTATACCAATACGAGCGCTCTCGAAGAAGTGTTCCTGAACGCAACCGGTTTGAAGACTTATATGGAACCTGGGAACAGCTCGACAGCCTTTATGCTAATGCTGAAGCTACCGACTGGCAGGACGAAGTATTCGGACGCGATGCCCGAACATATTCCCATAATTTAAGCATAACCGGAGGAACTGATAAAGCCAATTATAATCTGAGTTATACGAATAACAACGATCAGGGGATTATGATCGAATCGGGTTATACACGGAACAATCTTAATTTTCGCTTTCAGACAAAAGCCAGCGATAAACTTATGTTGGATTTTGATGCACGATACTCCGACCTGAAAGTAATGGGAGCGGGTACTTCCGATCCAGGATCTTCCAGCCAAAACCGTTTACGACATAGTGTAATGTTCAGGCCTATTAATGGCTTATCGGACTTTACTGACAATCCTGATCTGTTCCCCGGATTCACCGATGATGAATACTATGAGGCTAGCCAGCTTGCCGATCCGGTTCAGTTGACCAAAGATGAATACAGAAGGCAACACCGGATAAACAATACTTTCAATACCGCATTAACCTATGAAATAATAAAAGATCTGAAATTCAGATCGGAAATAGGATATAGCGGCCGGGAAGAACTTGACGATCGTTTTTATGGACTTACAACCTATCTGGCCCGCCGGTATGCCGATGAACCCGTTGTAAGGGTTGGAAAGGACTTTCAGTCAAAAATACGTATGGCAAACACACTTAACTATTCGTTAGATAATATTAATGAAAATCACGACCTGAGCTTTCTGCTTGGACAGGAACTGGTTCACACGAGAAAAAGAGAATTTTCGCAGGAAACACAAAATTTTTCACCGGCATTGACTCCCGAGTTGGCTTTAGGTAATTTGGGATTAGGAAAAACTCCGCTTCCTGCTCAATCGTCCGAAACGTTTGATAAACTTCTTTCTTTTTTCGGAAGAATTAATTATAGTTTTCGAGAAAAATATTTGGCACAGTTTTCTTTAAGAGCTGATGGTTCTACTAAATTCTATAATAAAACCAAAAATAATTGGGGATATTTTCCTTCGGGATCGGTTGCTTGGAGGATCTCAGAAGAAAATTTCATGAAAAATATCAGCCTTATTTCTAGTCTAAAGTTAAGACTGAGTTACGGACAGGCAGGGAACAATCGTATACCGGATTATCTCTTCCTTGACAGGTTTAGTACTTCCGACTCGAAGCCTTATCACCTAAACGAATTACCTACAGCTTATTTGCGCAAACAAAATCCACAAAATCCTAATTTAAAATGGGAAACAACTATTACAAGAGATATCGGTTTAGACATGGGATTGTTAAAAGAACGATTTCACGTAACTCTAGATTATTATTATAACTCTGGAGTAGATCTGCTTATCGAAGTTCCTCTTGACCCGGGTTCGACAGGATATACATCGCAAGTACAAAATATAGGCGCCACTACCAATTATGGTTTCGAAACGGTTATTGATGCTTATATTATTGATCGTAAGGATTTTAAATTCTCGGCAAATTTCAATATTTCCTTTAACCGGAACAGGGTTGATAAAATTCGTGAAGGTGTTGACGAAAACCTTTGGGGATCGGACTGGAATGCTGATCCAGGATTTGATTATCTTGTTCGTGTAGGCGATCCTATTGGATTAATGTATGGTTTTGTAACCGACGGATTCTACACGGTTGATGATTTTGAGATCGATCCTGAAACTGGTGAATTCCTGCTCGACAATCAGGGAAATTATATATTAAAACCAGGCATTCCTAACAATCAGAACATAACTTTTGCAGGTTTCGGACCAGGAGCCTATCAACTTAAGGATCTGGTAGATCCAATTGATTCATTAGGAAATCCTTACGACGATGGCAATCTGGTTACCTTCGAAGACGATCGTACTGTAATCGGCAATGCTAACCCCAAACATATTGGAGGCCTTAACCTTATGACACAATATAAATGGTTTGATGTGAGCATTTTCCTCAATTGGGTTTATGGCCACGATATCTATAATGCGAATAAAATTGAATTTACCAGTGGATACTATGCTTACCGTAATTTACTGACTGATATGAATTCAGAATCAAGGTGGATGACCGTAAACGAATTAGGCGAAGAAATTACCGATCCTGAAGAACTTGCCGCGCTGAACGAAAATGCAACTATTTGGAAACCTCCAACGGGAAGATACCTGTTTCACTCCTATGCTGTGGAAGACGGTTCGTTCCTGCGCATCAACAATGTAACTTTTGGCATTACGATCCCAAAAAACTGGCTGCAAAAAGTATTTATAAAAAACCTTCGGTTTTATTTCACAGCCAACAACATTTATACTTTTACTAAATACTCCGGCTATGATCCCGAAGTAGACACACGCAGAGATATTCCACTAACTCCCAATGTCGATTATTCTGCTTATCCGCGAAGCCGGTTGTATCTGGTTGGATTGAACCTTACACTTTAACTTTTAAACGATGAACGCTATGATTCGGTTAATCAATTATAAAAATGTTTTATCACTCCTGTTGGTAATTGTTGTAAGCAGCCTGATCTCCTGCGAAAAATATTTCGAGGTTGAGCCAGTTTCGAGTTTCGAGCCGGAAAATATATTTACAAATGTCGATCTGACCCGGCAAACCATTATGGGAATTTATCAGCTATTGACCCGCGATGAGGGCTATTCAAAAAGACTAAGTATGTACTATGGCGTAGATACCGATATTGCCATGTGTACAGGTGACCTCGATAATGGCCGCCGGGGAATAGCTCGCTATGCAGCAACATCTGGTAATCAGGAAATTGAAAAGCCCTATACAAATTTGTATTTTGGGATAGAAAGGGCAAACATATGTATCGAAAATATCCCAAAAAGCCCATTATACAATGGTGGTACTGAAGTTGAACAGTTTGAAATGCGACGTATGTATGGTGAAGCCTTAACGCTTCGTGCCTTACATTATTACGAACTTATACGCAACTGGGGCGATATCCCGTTTAGAACTAAAGCCTATCAGCCGGGTGATGAACAAAACCTGCCCAAAACCGACAGAGATGCTATTTATGACCAAATTATTGACGATTTACTTATGGCGGATTCGTTGGTTCCCTGGTGGACGGAAGTTCCTCTTGATGAGCGTATTACCAAAGGAGCTGTGAAAGGACTTCTAGCTCGAATTGCTCTTGCTCGTGGAGGCTGGTCATTACGCCGTGAAGGCGGCATGCAACGTGGATCGAATTATTTACAGTATTATGCGATTGCCCGAAAACAATGTTGGGAAATAATCCAAAGTGGACAACACAGGCTGAATCCCGATTATGAAGACGTATTCAGAACACACTGCGAACTCAGACTCGACGACGAATATGGAGAAAGCATGTGGGAAGTAGGTATGGGCCAATTGGTGAGTGGCGAAAGCGGGTATTATCTGGGTACAAAGCTTGGCGATAACTCTATCTATGGTCGAGGAAATCCAGGAATGCAGGCTATTCCAACATATTACTATTCCTTCGATTCGCTTGATACACGTCGCGATGTTACTATTGCTTACTATGAAGTTAACGACGATAATGAATTTTTGCTCAGAGATCTGACTAATATTAATATGGCAAAATGGCGCAGGGATTGGATGGATCCACTATTTGACGGTACTGCAAAATTTACGGGTATCAACTGGGTTCTTCTGAGGTATTCCGATATTCTGCTTATGTTCGCCGAAGCTGAAAATGAGCTTAACGGCGGACCAACGGATGAGGCTATTCGTTGTTTTGAAATGGTGCGGCGAAGAGCTTTTGGCTTGGATCCGGAAGAAACGGGCGATGTCAGTTCTATTATTGGAGTAACTCCAATTGATAAGGATGGATTCTTTAATGCGATTGTTCAGGAAAGAGCTTGGGAATTTGGTGGAGAATGTTTACGTAAATTTGATCTGATACGCTGGAACTTACTTGATAGTAAATTACAAGAGATGAGAGAAGAACTCACAAAAATGTCTGTTAAAGAACCTCCTTATGAAGAAATACCAGAATATGTAATATGGAGGAATGAAGGTCTTGACCTGGAAATTCTTAATTTATACACCAATATGGATTCAGCCGAAATTGCTGACAGAGATTCAATCTATTGGCCTAATATCGCTGAATGGACTGCTGATATTTCCGAGGAATACATAAACTCAATTGCCGAGTTTTTTGAACCGAATCGAAAGGAATTATTGCCGATCCATCAGAGTATTGTGGATGTAAATACAAATCTTGAAAACGATTACGGATATTAAATTGAGATGGTCTACAATTGAAGTCGAACTTAAAATACATAAATCATGAAAAAACTTATTAGTACATTTTTCACCCTGACCTTGCTGGGATTTTTAAATCTCAATGCACAAATCATTGTTGAAGTAGGTGATGATCTTCTTGCAATAATCGAAGGAGCTGATGATGGTTCTGAAATAATTATTAAATCAGGATCTCATAAAGCTGCCTATAATACAATTAATATCGTAGAAAAGTCTTTAACTATCAAAGGAGAAGAAGGAGCACCAAAACCAAAGGTTTATATCAAGTCGTTTAGTGTATCAAGTCTACCAGAAACTGAAATAAGTTTAACACTCGAAGGAATTGAATTCTCAGGTGCTACCTATGATTCCCTTATTGGTATAGAAGATACCGTGACCCTGAGAGGAGAATATCTTATTAATTTAACAAGTGACTTTGAGTCTGGTAATGATATTATTTTACGGGATTGCATTGTACGAAATTTTCAAAAATCGGTAATTCGTGGCGACAGAGCTGAAAATCATGTCAATAATATCCTTGTTGATGATTGTATTATTTTTGACTTAAGAGGTGGTTCAAGTTACGGACCATTTCGCTTAAAATCAAATATTACATTCGATGATTTCACTATACAAAACTCCACATTTCATCATATACAGGGTCCACTTATAGATTGCAAAGATATGATTTCTTATCCGGCAGTGGTTGAGGTGAATCATTGCACCTTCTATAAATGGGGAGGAATAATTACTAATAAATACCTTTTCGACTTTGCATCGAACGGCCAGGCCAGTGTAAGTATTCTAAATTCAATACTGGCAAAAACCAATAACGATAACGATGATGAAATCTATGTTTGGGGATTTCGTCTTGGTGTGGTAGCCTATAAAGAGATGTCGTTTTGTGTTATGACCCCTGACTTTAGTCTTGACGATAGTACTTATGCTATGGTTGAATGGAACACCTCCGATTTTACCTATGAAGATTATGAAGTGGATTTTCTATATCCCGATACTTCGAATTTTTCTATTCCATACCCAGATGATTTATATGAAATGAGCGATGAAGGTACTTTAATTGGTGATCCGCGTTGGAGCCTCGCACCAAATGCTGTTGAAGATATCTTTAATACCAATCAATTCACTGTTTGCCCTGTACCAGCGCGAGATGAAGTATATTTAATGAATGGAGGTAATGGTATAGTTGAGGTCTTTAACCCGCTGGGAGTAAAAGTGGATGAAATACAACTTAATAATGATGCTATTTATTCACTGGATATTTCTGGCTATGAGAGTGGTATTTATATCCTTCGAATGAACAATAATAATGTAAGACGAATAATTGTTGAATAAGTTTTTTCCGGTTAATTATAGCGACAAGCAGATAAGAAAGGATGTCTTATTTAATTTGTATTGATCTGATTTACTATGTAGCTTGTATGATGGGTTGTGGATTTTATTTTTAATGTAAAGGAAAATCAGATAATACATAGCAGAGGATAATGGATTGTTGAGAATTGATACCATTCAAAGACACCTTTCTTATCTCTTAACTTGCCAATTTGCGTATTCAATACGCCCAAGCAATTATGCAAATAAGTTAGAAACGAATCTAATAATATATCTACTATGAAATGTTTATCACGTCTTTTTGGTTTTTTGTTAATTTATAGTGGTTTAACCACATGTTCCCAGCCCGGAACTCAAGATCTGGCAACGATAAAACTATCGAATACTTCCCCGGTTTCGTATATCAATTACACATTTGATATTTCTATCGATACATCGGTTATTAAACTTACTGATACCTCCTTTTATGTTCTCGCTGGTGATGAGATTGTAGCCTCAGAATTGCTTCAGGAAACGCCAGAATTACCCTATCATCGTTTATTTGTTCAAACAAACCTTCCGGCAAACAGTACATCAAATCTAGATATCAGAAAGCATTCTAACGATTCCGTTAAAATATTTCCAAAAAAAACTTTGGCCGAACTTTGGTATAAAACAGGCGGTTATTTTGAAGATCAAAAATATATTGGTGGCGAATTCCACCCATTTGTATCACTCAGAGTACCTGATGAATGTACCGATCATTCATATTATATTAAATACGAAGGTCCCGGATGGGAATCGGATAAAGTGGGTTACCGGTTGTACCTCGATTGGCGTAATGCTATCGATATCTATGGGAAAAAAGTAAATGATATAGTACTGCCCCATGTGGGTATGGATGGCTACGAATCGTATCACGAAATAGCCGATTGGGGCATGGATATTTTGAAAGTGGGGGCCTCGCTGGGCATAGGCACAATTGGGTATTGGAACGGAGAGAAAGCCGAAAGGGTAGCGGAAACCGACAGCATTTATTGCAAAATTGCTGCTAATGGTAAGCTTTATTCTGAAGTGATTATTGATTATTATGGTTGGAAAATAGCCGGAACATCTGTTGATCTGAAGTCGTCACTTTCTATCACAGCAGGTTCCAGGGCTACACACCATATCGCTACGCTTTCTAGCAATATTGATAATCTGTGTACTGGAATAGTTAAAACTGAAGATGTATCTATGTTTTCAGGTGATTCTACCTTACAATGGAACTATATTGCTACTTGGGGTATGCAAAGTCTTGCCGGCGATCAATTAGGTATGGCTGTTTTATTCCGTCAGAATCTGCTCCAGGAAATTACTGAAGACGAATACAGTCATGTTGTGGTATTAACTCCTGATAACAAACAGGTTGATTACTATTTTCTAGCCGCATGGGAACAGGAACCGCAGGGCCTTAAAAACAAAACCGAATTTAAAGCGTATCTGAATGATTTTATAATCCGTTTGAGTCATCCTGTTGATATTGAAATCATGGATTAATAGGCATCTAATTGAGTTAATCAATTTGAAATTTCAGGAAGGCTACTTAATAAAATTAGGAAATGAAACGATCTTATATGTGGCAGAACATGAAAATAAATGGATTAGTAGCACTAGTCCTTTGTTCTGTTTCTATCCATAGTATAAGATCCCAGAATATTAATGAAGCCTGGGTACAAGCTGATAGAATAATCAATTCGATTCAAAAACCAGTATTTAATAATAAACAATATATAATTACCAATTATGGTGCTGAAGCCGGAGGAATAAAAATATGTACCGAATCGATAAACCAGGCAATCCGGGAATGCTCCGATAATGGTGGCGGTAGTGTAATAATTCCTGATAGTATTTATCTTACGGGTCCTATACATTTAAAAAGTAATGTTAACCTGCACTTAGAAAAAGGAGCCATATTAAAATTCTCAACCGTATCCACCAATTATTTACCCTTATTGCTTACGCGTTGGGAAGGTGTTGATTGTTATAACTATTCGCCTCTAATTTACGCCTACCAGCAAAAGACTATGGCTATCACGGGGGAGGGGATATTGGACGGGCAATCGGATAATAAACATTGGTGGCCCTGGAAAGGAAAGCCAGCTTTTGGCTGGAAAGCAGGCATGAAAAATCAATCGAATCCAGAGGGACGAGTCCGGTTGATGGAGTATAATAATAATGAAACACCTGTTGAACAACGGAAATTCGGCGAAGATCACTATTTGCGTCCACCGTTTATTCAGTTTTACCAGTGCCAAAATATATTGATTGAAGATGTAACTATTATAAATTCTCCATTCTGGATCATTCATCCTCTTCTTTGCGAGAATATAACCATCCGGGGAATCTTGGTAAATAGCATCGGACCCAATAATGACGGTTGCGATCCTGAATCAAGTAAAAATATTTTAATCGAAAACTGCCGTTTTAATATGGGTGACGATTGCATTGCCATAAAATCGGGGCGTAACAACGATGGAAGAAAATGGAATATTCCCTCGGAAAATATAGTAATACGTAATTGTGAAATGAAGGAGGGGCATGGTGGCGTGGTGATTGGCAGTGAAATTTCGGGAGGATGTCGTAATGTTTTTGTATACGATTGCAAGATGAACAGTCCGCACCTCGACAGGGCTATACGAATAAAAACCAATGCCGAAAGAGGCGTAACTATTGAAAACCTCTATGTAAAGAACATTGAAATTGGTGAAGTTAAAGAGGCGGTACTGAAAATAAATTGTATATACGAAACTAAGTCGGAGAAAGGTGATTATCCCCCGCTGGTCCGGAATGTATATCTTGAAAATATTACCAGCCAGAGAAGTAAATATCCAATATACCTGATTGGATTAAAATCGGTTGAAAGCATTAAAGATATATTCCTAACCAATGTTACATTTATCGGTGCTAAAAAGGATTGCCGTATTTCGGGGGTAACAAACCTTGTTCTGGAAAACGTGTATATCAATGGAGAGCGATATGAGGCAAAATAGCTACAAACCGGTATTTACCTTCAATCTATTTACAGCATTTCTAATTCTGATTCCCTTTTTATCTTTTTCACAAACAGGACCTGTCGGTTTCGCATCATTACACGGGAATACTACCGGTGGTAAGGGAGGAGATACAATTCTAGTTACATCAGAATATGAATTTATCAACGTATTGATTACGAGAAGCCCAAGGATTATATTGATAACCGATACGATAGATTTAAATTTCGGAGAATCGATCGATATTGACAATGATAATATCAGCATTCTGGGTAAGGATACGCGTGCTATGTTAAGGTATGGCGGACTTAATCTTATCGGTAACAATATCATTGTACAAAATCTTAGTATTGGACAATCTTATACTCCAGGCCATTGGGACGGAAAAGGCGAACCCCGAACTGATGCTATCACGGTGTATGGAAAAAATATCTGGATCGATCATTGTGACTTATTTCATAGCCACGACGGCCTAATTGATTTTTCGAGTATCAGAAACAGTTGTGCCGATTATGTTACAGTATCCTGGACACGGTTTAGGAATCACAATAAGGTAATGCTGGTAGGAAGTAATGATCAGAGTACTATGTGCCGTGAACAGTTTCATATAACTGTACACCATTGCTGGTTCGACGGAGCAAGTTATTTTTACGATTCTGTCGACCAGGAATACCATCGTATACAACAGCGTATGCCCAGAGTCCGATTTGGTGATGTGCATGTTTTCAACAACTACTACGAGGAAATTGCCGATTATGCAATTGCAGCCAGACTCGAATCGAAAGTTGTGGTAGAGCATTGTTTTTTCCGCAATATGGAAGATGCACATATAATTAAAGATCAGGGTAAAGGGATAAGAGACCCGGAACTGGTAGCTATAGAAAATATATACGAGCATGTAAAAGGTAATCGCGATACTGCAGGGGAAGCTTTCAATCCAAATGAATTTTATAACTATACCCTCGACGAAACCAAAAAATTGCCTGCTTTGATTATGAACGAAGCCGGAAAATTTAATCGCTCGGATAACCATGATCCGATAGCCATAAACGATACCATAATAATTTCATATAATACAAATAAATCCATTATCCAACCACTGAATAACGATTCCGATGCCGACGGAGATTCCATACGAATCAGTGCCATTCTGAATTCACCCAAAGGAAACTGGATAGTATTCCCTGAAAAAATTGAATACAAACAAAGTACTTCTAAATTAACAAGCGATGTAATAGAATATCAGATTATTGATTTTGAAGGCGGAATTAGTCAGGCAGATATATTTATAACATTTACAGAATAATTGTTCCCTTTTCTCCCACAGTTGAAATAAATCCTGCATCTTCACTCATACTTTATTGGGGTAATTTCTTTTTTAGTAATTTAGTTAGTACAGCATTTAATGGATAATATTTACTGAAAACATAATCTTATAATCCAAACATATTTAGTATGATGAAGAGATTTCCTACGCTAAATTTAAAACTATTCATTCTGGCAACAGCTTTAATCCTGAGTGAAAGCTGTAACAAAACTGAACCTTACAAAAATCCCAAATTAGACGTTGAAAAGCGTGTGGAAGACCTTATTTCACGAATGACCCTTGAAGAGAAAATCTCCCAGCTGCTGGATTATGCTGTTGAAATCCCTCGACTTGGTATACCGGAATACAATTGGTGGAATGAGGGATTGCATGGCGTTGCCCGTGCCGGAACAGCTACGGTTTTTCCACAAGCTATCGGTATGGCAGCCACATTTAACGACAGCCTGATGCTGGAGGTAGCTACAGCCATTTCCGATGAATTCCGCGCAAAATATAACGTTTTTGTCAAAAATGGTGAACACGACCGTTATAAGGGATTAACAGTATGGTCGCCTAATATCAATATTTTCCGTGATCCGCGCTGGGGCCGCGGACAGGAAACATATGGAGAAGATCCGTTTCTAACATCACGAATGGGAGTGGCATTTGTTAAGGGTATGCAAGGCAATCATCCTAAATACTTTAAAACCATTGCCACACCGAAACATTACGTTGTGCATAGCGGTCCCGAACCTTCGCGACATGAATTTGATGTCGATGTTAGCCAACGCGATTTTATGGATACGTACCTTCCGGCTTTTGAGGCTTGTATTATTGAAGGAAAAGCACAATCGATTATGAGTGCATATAATCGTTTCCGGGGTAAATCGTGTACCGGAAGCCCTTATTTACTTATCAATATCCTGCGTCAAAAATGGGGATTCGAGGGTTATGTGGTTTCCGATTGCGGTTCAGTATGGGATATCTTCGCTAATCATAAAATTGCCGCATCTGAAGCCGAAGCAGCTGCATTGGCTTTAAAAGCAGGATGTGATTTAAACTGTGGACGAGCTTATAATCATCTGAAAGAAGCAGTCGAAAAAGGATTTTGTACTGAAGCAGATATTGATGTTGCACTCAGACGTTTATTCAAAGCCCGTATGCAGCTGGGAATGTTCGATCCGGAGGAGATGGTTCCGTTCAATAAAATTCCTTACGAGGTCAATGATTGTTCGGCACATCGCCATCTATCCATCGATGCTGCGCGAGAATCTATGGTATTATTAAAAAACGAAAATAATACACTACCTCTATCAAAGAGTTTAAAAACTATAGCTGTAATAGGACCCAACGCCAATGAACCGGAAGTTATGTATGGTAACTACAATGGATTTCCATCGAAATATGTTACCCCGTTGAAAGGAATTATTGATAAGATATCGCCTCAAACCAAAGTACTGTATTCTAAAGGTTGTTTATACCATACCAATTATACGGAGAAAGAAATAATTCCATGGCAATACTTAGATTCGGAAGGAAAGTCCGGACTTACCGGTGAATATTTTAATAATTCTGGTCTGGAAGGAACTCCATTTATGGTACGAACCGATTCTGTTATCAATTTTGGATGGTTTAACCGGGCTCCTATACACGGTATGAATCAAGAAGATTTTTCGATTCGATGGCATGGGAATTTAGTAGCCCCAAAAACCGGTATATATACAATTTACCTCACAGGTGATGATGGTTTTCGTTTATTTATCAATGATCAAATGTTGATTGATTCATGGCAGGATGGCTGGAAAACCAAAAGTGCTTCACTCGAAATGGAAGAAGGCAATTCGTATAGTGTCGAGATTGATTATTATCAGCATATATGGAGTGCACGAATTGCCTTGGAATGGGGATTGCCCCATGATAATATAGAGCAACAAGCTATAAATATCGCAAAACAAAGCGATGCCATTATTTTCGTTGGAGGGCTTTCTCCTAAGCTTGAAGGCGAAGAAATGCATGTTAATCTGTCAGGATTCCTTGATGGTGACAGATCATCAATCGACTTGCCCGAAGTTCAGGTCGATATGCTAAAAAAGCTTCAGGCATTGGGTAAACCTGTTATCCTGGTATT
>CAYMQP010000028.1:0-6526 GCA_964392505.1 uncultured Bacteroidales bacterium | reverse complement strand
TAACTGGGCTGATGAAAATATACTCGCCATATTGGAAGCCTGGTATCCCGGACAGGAAGGCGGTACTGCTATTGCAGACATTCTTTTTGGCGATTATAATCCTGCAGGTCGTCTTCCGGTTACCTTTTACAAATCGATCGATCAGCTTCCTCCGTTTGAAGATTATAATATGAAAGGAAGAACCTATCGGTATTTTGAAGATGAACCACTATACCCTTTTGGTTATGGACTGAGCTATACAAACTTTAGCTATAGTGATCTAGGAATACCCGAAAAAGTCTCAACAAAGGACAATATAGAAATCAAAGTCGATATTACAAATTCAGGCAACTACTCAGGCGATGAAGTGGTACAACTATACCTGAAACATACCCAAACAGGTGTTCCAATACCAATCCGTGCTTTACAAGGATTTAAGAGAATTTATCTGGATAAAGGTGAAACGAAAACTGTAAGTTTCAATCTTCATCCAAAACAACTATCAGTAATTAACGATAATAACGAGCGGATCGTAATACCTGAAGAAATCAAAATTTATGTTGGGGGTTCACAACCTGATGATAATCTTATCACTCGGGGAAAAATACTGCAAGGTACTATCCAGCTCGAAGGAAAACCAAATATTATCGATAAACTCGATCCATAAAAATTATTTATATCATTTAATATCTTTTAATTTTCAGTGATACATATATCGAACATTATTTGTTAGGTTAGCAGGAAAAGTATTATTTGCATGACAATTTCCCTTATCGATCAGATGATTATTATTGCTTACCTGCTTATCAGTATAGGTATTGGTATTTATATGTCGCGTAAAGCAAGCCGGAGTACTGGCGACTTTTTTCTCAGCGGCCGGAATTTACCGTGGTACATTGCAGGAACAAGCATGGTAGCAACTACCTTTGCGGCCGACACCCCACTCGCTGTGACTGAACTGGTGGCAAAGAACGGAATTGCAGGAAATTGGCTTTGGTGGAATATGCTTTTTGGAGGTATGTTAACAGTCTTCTTTTTTGCCCGTTTATGGCGACGTTCCCATATTCTTACCGATGCTGAATTTGTTGCAATTCGGTATTCTGGACCTGAAGCAAGGTTCTTAAGAGGATTTAAGTCGTTATATATTGGTATAGGAATGAATGCAGTTGTGATGGCATGGGTAAATCTTGCTATGGTAAAGATACTTCGTGTAATGTTTCCCGAACTTACACTTTTCGGTGTTGAAGAAACAAAGATTTTGGGTATTACATTCACATCACACGAACTTACCGTGGGACTGATGATGTTATTTGTCGGATTATATTCAGCCCTATCAGGTCTCTGGGGTGTTTCGCTTACGGATAGTTTTCAGTTCATTATGGCCATGGGAGGCAGCATAATACTGGCTATCATCGCTGTAAGACATGTTGGAGGAATATCAGAGTTGAAGTCACAGCTCGCCCATGCAGACTGGATTTTTGATTTTTTCCCTGATATTACCAAAAACACTTCCGTTTCAAACGGATCCAGCGGATTACTGAAATTAAGTATAACCGGATTTATAGCTTACCTGGGTGTTCAATGGTGGGCCAGCTGGTATCCCGGAGCTGAGCCTGGTGGAGGCGGATATGTAGCTCAGCGAATGATGTCGGCAAAAAATGAAAAACATTCCTTACTGGCTACACTTTGGTTCCAGATAGCACATTATGCCATACGACCCTGGCCATGGGTAATAGTGGCTTTGGTCACACTTGTCCTATATCCCAATGCCGTAGATAAAGGAGAAACCTATGTTATGGCTATTCGCGATCTTTTACCGGCAGGATTACTAGGTTTGATGCTGGCAGCTTTTTTGGCCGCCTATATGTCAACCATCGCTTCACATACTGTTTGGGGCACATCCTATATTATAAACGATTTTATCCGGCCCTTGTATAAGTCTCGCTTAAGTGAAAAAGCCTATGTCGGTATTTCGAGAATAACAACTTTTCTTCTTATAATAATATCCTTTCTTATTACATCACAGCTGCAGGAAATAAGCGGAGCATGGAAATTCATTCTGGCATGCAGCGGTGGTATAGGTTTGGTATTAATACTTCGATGGTTTTGGTGGCGTTTAAATGCATGGTCGGAAATTGCAGCCATGATTGCACCATTTGTTATATATCCCATTCTATATTATCGATATCATCTAAGCTACGAAAATTCACTACTAATCATTGTAGCCTGGTCAACTTTGGTGTGGATACTTGTTACCTTTTTAACACCTCCAACGAACGATCAAAAACTGAAAGATTTTTACGCGCGTGTTCATCCCGGGGGAAAAGGATGGAAAAGAATTGCTGAACAGTTACAACATATCGATGGGGATACAGGCTATAAACGACTATTTGTAAATTATATCTGTGGATGCTTGTTGGTAATGCTCAGTCTTTTTGGTTTTGGCAAGATAATATTTCACGAATTTATAGAAGGCACCATTTATATTATAATAGCCTTAATGGCAGGCGCAGTTATCTATGTTAATCTGTCGCGAACGGGCTGGAAAGAACCTATAGAATAAAACCTGTTTCCATTAAATTCAATATCTGCTAGTGACCTTCTGGTTTACTTAATGCACATATAACAAGTAAGCGTAATGAAGCTGGCTGTTGTACCTGCCATACATTTCTTTTTTCATGCTCAAAAAGGACAGTACCTGAATCTTCTTTAAGACGCGTTATTCTTTTATTTAAGTAAGCAAGAGGAAACTGCAAAATACCAATTATCTGAATCGGTCCTTTTCCATAAGTTAATCCCATAGTTCCGGTCATCCAGGTTTCGTTTTTGCGATCTTTTCGAATATGTGTCCGGTTGAATTCAAAGGAACCACCTCCTTCGGGGACATAGGAATCACCGTAAACTTTACGAATAGCAGAGAATTTTTTTAGTAATGTTAGCCCCGCCTGCATACTCAATCGCTTGTAAATATTAATTGATGAATAAGTTTCTCCACCGGTAGCAAAGAACATGTCGTGCCCCTTCGAAAAATTCTCCCAGGTTGTGCTCCATCCTTCATAAGGCGATGAATCCCACAGCACGCCCGATTCTTCTGCCTCGGTTGAGGTATTCCATGTATTGCGTATATTTTTCATGGGTGCATATTCACCTTCAAGCAACAGACCAAAATCGATATAGCCCTTATCGAACTTGAAATTAAAGAACGGATTGGTTTCAATAATAAACTGGTTTGAAATTTCCTGTGAATTGGGATCACCTTCCGAAGTACGATTTACACTGTAAGAAGCATTTTTGCCATACTGTCCGAAAAATAAAATACCAGCACCCAGATTTCCTATCTGAAGAAATCGTACTTTGGAATAAGTGCGGATAAATCGTTCCGTATGTTTTGAATACCAGTCAGGGTCGTGAGTATAACTGCCTTCATACTGTGAACCTTCGTGATAATTCCAATTATAATTATCGCCCTTATTTGTAATGGAACGGAATCGGATACCCGTTTTATAATTCCCGTTAAACTCGTAACTAGCTTGTAAGTCGAGCTGATTACCATCAATTACACTGTAATTGTTCTGAAAAAATGCATCGGTATTAATATGTGCGTAACCAAATATATGATTACAACCCTGTGTGGCCCATCCCCACGTGAGATGATCGGTATTATACTGAGTACCTTCGATAGTAAAGTTCAGATAACCATTGGGTTCAATGCTGTTTTTTCTTTTATAATCGAATTTAAATCCAAAGGGATTGTTAAAAAGTTTAGTAGCAAAGAGCAACTTAGCCTGAAAGTTATATTCTCTTCCCCGGATTTCACTTTCAAATGGTACTAGATGATATTCCGGCCCATCTTCCTCAGCTCTTGCAACACCCTTAGCATTTAGTTTCATATTCAAGGTACTGAGTCCAATTTCACCCATAAATTTTCCATAAACTGTTGTATAAATTCCACCCATGTTATATTGTTTTGAAAGAGCATATCCAACCATCTTAGCCCACGAATATACTTCGGTAGGATCACCAGTATAATCGTATGGAGTGGCAAATTCTACAAACTGAAAATTATTAACATAACTTTCAGATGGTCGGGCCATTATATCGGTAACATTACCCTGCCATGGTAAACGTTGGCTCTGGTAGTTGAAATAAACTCCCGAGGCAGGCCAGTACATAATATCGTGTGGGTAAGCAAAAATGGTTAGATATGGATTCTGGCTAATAGTAAACGAAGGATTTGCACTGGTAAGTTGTATGCTTAACCATAAAGCACACAGGCGGATAATGTTTTTCATAGGGAGTTAGGTTTATTATACAGTACTTTTATAAAAATACTCTGACTCCCTATAATTTATTGTGCCGATTAAAAACTTAGAATTATTCTAAATAACAGATTTGTTAATCTTCTATGATAATTATTCAATACCCGTAATGGCGGAATGAGTCATCACCCACTCCGAACCGCTTTTTTCAAATTCAGCTTCTCCAAACATATATCCAACTCTGAAATATGCTTTGGCTCTATCTACTGCTGCATTAAATGCTATTAAAGAAACCTCAGGGTGAGTTTCAATATGATAATATCCACCCCAATGGCCAGGAATTATTGCCAAGTATATCCAGAGAAATTCAAGACGTTTTTGCGACTCTCCCGTTGGGAAAGCCGGATTCATGATACCTCCTGTCCCCAATGGACTATATTCCGTACCTAAGAAAGTATATATTGCTTCGTGATATTCAGGTTCAAGGTATAAAATGGTTTTTCCTTCGAGATAAATTTCAGGTCTGAAATCACCAATGGAGTCTCGTCCTTCATGATTATCAGAATTGTATGTGTAATTATAATATACATAATTCTGCACTACTGTATAATCGTATCCCTCGTATAATTCACCCCATTCATGATCGCCAAGTCTGTTGATATCAAAAGGATTATATATAGCCTGGAATATTTTATATATATCCCTTTCAATTTCAGTATCTAGCGAATCGAAAGATTTTGGCGGAATATTGTTATGCCAATCATCC
Organism: uncultured Bacteroidales bacterium; assembly: GCA_964392505.1. Classification (GTDB taxonomy): domain Bacteria; phylum Bacteroidota; class Bacteroidia; order Bacteroidales; family UBA10428; genus UBA10428. Next base: position 1,522 of record CAYMQP010000028.1, on the reverse strand, counting down.
AGTATATCCTTGTAGTCTTTTTGAGAATTTTTTATGTAGGCATCCTCCAATGCATCGACAATAGCACTTACCGATCGCGTCTGAAACGGACGGATATTTTCTTCTCTTTCGCAGGCAGCAATTAGAATAGTCGCCATTATTGTTATACTTATTTTTCTAAACATAGTATTGTTTATTTTATCATACTTTTAATGATGTTACAAACCTGGGTAAGGTTGCTTGTTTGAATAAAGAAGCAATAATTTCCCCTTGAAAGCGCCTACTTTATCACCTTATTCTTTAAATAACTCTATTCAAAACAGTGTTTAAAATTGCCTACAACTTAATAATAACTAATTCACATTTGAATTTTAATGCTAAGTTTTAAGATAAAAATGCTTAACTTAAATACTCGCAATCATTCTAAGATTGTATAAGTATCAAAAACACTACATCTGAACCGGGGCAATCCGGAAGATCAGGGAGAACAACTTATGTGCTGCAAGTCGGAAAATAAAATATCATTGTTCACTTTTGCTTTGAGAATTATCTGGCTGACCAGCTTTATCGCCATATTCTTATCCGATCTGTCGGCATCCCCTTCAAACATACGTTTTAAACATTTAACAGTTGAAGATGGCCTTTCTCAAAGCTGGGTACAATGCATTTACCAGGATAGCGAAGGTTATTTATGGTTTGGAACAGGCGGGAATGGTGTAAATAAATATAACGGTTATGAGTTTACTGTATATAAAAACAATCCCAAAATAAAGAACAGCCTTACCAATAACCAAATTACCTCGATTTTTGAGGACAGCAAAGGTAACCTATGGGTGGGAACACAAGGTGGTCTAAATCTATACGACAAGGATAAAGATTGCTTTGTCGGATATCCTGCAATTCCAAATCTTTTCATCACAGGTTTTTATGAAACCGGCGATGGGAAACTCTATGTGGTAGTAGTTAATAATATTTTTGAAATTAAGGTTGAAGATAATACCGCCGTACCTTATTGTAAAGCTCCCAGTGGATGCATCACAAATATATTTGTTGATGCTATTGTTGAAGATCTGTACGGTAACCTTTGGCTTGGAAGTACCAATGGACTTTACCTGCTTGACACTTTACATAAATCTTTTACTGTTTATCGACACGATGAAGCTGATCCTACAAGCATAAGCGATAATGTATTAGAAAGTCTTTATAAAGATAAAAAGGGTAGAATCTGGATTGGAAGTGTTAATAACGGTTTATGCTTGTTACAATATAAAAACAACGATCCTTCGAATCCATACTTTATAAATTTTAAGCATGAAGCTAATGATGCAAATAGTATCAGTAAAGGAAGTATTCGCGATATACTCGATGATGGAATGGGTAATCTTTGGATCGGTACCGAAAACGGGGGACTTGATATCCTGGATCTTTCCAGTTTAGAAAAAAACAAACCTGTATTTTCACATAATCGCAATGATAAATATGATGAAAAAAGCCTTTCAAACAATTCGATTTATGCACTTCTTAAAGATGTTCAGGGCACAAT
>CAYMQP010000027.1:0-21232 GCA_964392505.1 uncultured Bacteroidales bacterium | reverse complement strand
GATTCCGTTTATTCTGTTTCTAGTGCTTCTGGCACTGATATATATTGCTAACCGCTACCACGCCGAAAAAATGATACGGCAGATCGATTCGCTTAAAACCGAAGTAAAAGATCTGAGAGCCGAAGAAATAACCACAGCATCGGAACTAATGAATCTCAACCGACCTTCTAATGTTCAGAAGTTGATTGAAGAAAAACAACTTGGATTAACAATGTCGAGTGAACCACCATATAAAATTGTAAAGAAAAAACGATAGGGAATGTCGATTAAATCGGATATATTATGGCGAGTTGGACTGGTTTACCTGGCAGTCACCCTATTTGCTCTGGTAATAGTAGCTAAAATTGTATACCTACAGTTTATCGATGGTGATGTATGGAAAGCCAAAGCTGAAAATACCCGCATTAAGAATTTCCGGATCCCCCCCCACCGTGGCGATATCTATACTCACGATATGATGTTACTGGCAAGTTCAGTTCCCTATTATGAAATAAGAATGGATATGAGGACTCCGGCTCTTACCGACAGGATTTTCTATAGGCATGTTGATTCGCTTTCTTTTTCTCTTTCCCTTCTTTTCAAAGATCGTTCACCTGAAGAATATAAACATAAGCTACTTGAAGCCAGAAGAAAAGGCAACCGATACCTTCTTATTAAGAATAGAGTCAATTATGTTCAGCTAAAAGAACTTAAAACTTTCCCATTGTTTCGCCTGGGGCAATATAAAGGAGGATTAATTATAAATCAGGAAAATTTACGGCAGAAACCTCATCATAATCTTGCTTCACGCACTATCGGATACACTACAACGAGTACTTCGGGTACTACTGTGGGTATAGAGGGAGCTTATGATCAATATCTGGGTGGTGTTGAAGGAATTAAAAAAATGCAAAAGCTCGCCGGAAATGTCTGGATGCCTCTCGATGGTGCTGGAGAGATCGAGCCTCACGACGGAAGCAGTGTAGTAACAACCATCGATATCAACCTTCAGGATGTAGCTGAAAAAGCCTTGCTGAAACAATTAATCGGTCATAAAGCTCATGCAGGAACGGCAGTGCTTATGGAAGTCAAAACCGGCGAAATAAAAGCCATTGTCAACCTCACCGATACTTTTGGCGCCTATCGCGAATATTACAACTATGCTGTGGGGGAAAGCAGTGAGCCGGGCTCAACCTTCAAACTTCCGGCAATCATAGCAGTTATTGAGGATGGCTATTCCAAACTCAATGATACTATTCATACCAATAGTGGAGTGTTTAACTATTATGACCTTACCATCCGTGACGATAATTACCTGCAGGGTGGACATGGTACCCTTACAATAGAAGAGATTTTTGAAGTATCATCGAATGTGGGTATGGCAAAGATTATTACCAATGCTTATCGTAAACATCCTAACCGCTTTATCGATCGGTTATACAGTATGAATCTTAATGAACCTCTAGAGATTTCTATTAGAGGAGAAGGTAAACCGGTAATCCGCTATCCGGGCGATAAATTATGGTCGGGAGTCACACTGGCTTCCATGTCGTACGGATATGAAGTGAAACTGACACCACTTCAAATACTGGCTTTTTATAATGCCGTTGCAAACAATGGTAAACTAGTTCGACCACGTTTTGTGAAAGAAATCAGGAATCACGGTAAAATTGAGCGCACATTTTTTACTGAGGTTATTAATCCATCGATATGCTCTAAATCTACCCTGAAAGCCGCACAAAAATTACTTACAGGGGTTGTTGAAAAAGGAACAGCCCAAAATCTGAAAACACTCCACTTTAAAATTGCCGGTAAAACAGGTACTGCACAAATGTATAGTCAGATAACTGGCTACCGGGAGAAATCGTATCAGGCATCGTTTGTCGGATATTTCCCTGCCGATAATCCCAAGTATTCATGTATTGTTGTTGTATATTCTCCTAAAAATTATGTGTATCATGGAGCTTATGTTGCAGGTCCGGTTTTCTACGAAATTGCTAATACACTGTATGCTACAGATCTGGATTTGCACGATCCGTTAAACACCAGAAGTAGCACTGCTCTTGAAATACCCTTTTCAAAAAACGGATATCAGCATGAAATATCAACAGTTCTCGATATGCTCGATATCCGGAAACTTTGCGAGGAGTCTGGTACGGAATGGGTGTCGACAATGAGAACCGATGAATATATATCGCTGGAATCGAAAGAAATAATTGATAACCTGGTTCCCAATGTCGTTTCTATGGGATTAAAGGATGCATTGTACTTGCTTGAAAATATGGGATTACATGTGGAGGTGGAAGGTCGAGGCAGTATAAGAAGTCAATCGATACCTCCTGGAACGAGAGTTAAACGTGGTGAAACTATAAAACTTGAAATGAGCTTTACCAAAGGATAATGGCAAAGAAGCTTGAACATATCATCAAAGACATTCCCTGTAAATTAACAGGCACTGCGGATATTTCAATTAATAAAATTGTATTCGATTCGCGGCAGGCTGAAACTGGTGATATGTTTGTTGCTGTAAAAGGCACACAAGTCGATGGCCATAGTTTTATTGAAAATGTTACGCAAAAAGGCGTTGCAGCAATCCTTTGTGAGGAGGTTCCTTCAGTAATCCACGATCGGATTACCTATATTCAGGTCGGAGATTCGGCTCAAGCACTGGGTCTTGCAGTTTCTAATTATTATGATAATCCAAGCGCTAAGCTTAAACTGGTAGGAATAACCGGCACTAATGGTAAAACATCTATTGCCACCCTACTTTACCGGCTCACACATCAACTGGGACATAAGTCAGGCCTGCTTTCCACAGTATGTGATATGATAGGCAATAATGAAATTGCTGCAACTCATACTACACCCGATGCCATTGCCATACAACGTATGCTCAGTCAAATGATTGACGAGGGCTGTACCCATGCTTTCATGGAAGTTAGTTCTCATGCTATCGATCAGAAACGAATTTCAGGAGTGGATTTTGATATCGCCATATTTACCAATATCACACACGATCATCTTGACTATCATCAAACCTTCGACGCCTATCTGAAGGTTAAGAAAAAACTATTTGACAGACTGGCACCTCAGGCTTATGCACTAATTAATGCTGATGATCGCAATGGTAAAGTGATGATACAGAATACCCGCGCCAAGGTGAAAACTTATGGTGTAAGGTCGGTAGCCGATTTTAAAGCTAAGATTATTGAAAGCCATTTCGATGGCATGCAGGTAAATATTGATAATGCTGAACTCTGGACAAAACTCATTGGGGAATTTAATGCCTCAAATATACTGGCTGTTTATGCTGCTGCCTGTCTTTTAGGATTTCCGAAAGACGAAATACTCCGCATTATCAGTACACTCGATACGGTCGACGGCCGGTTCGAATATGTGCAATCGAATGCGGGAATTACTGCCATTATTGATTATGCACATACCCCCGATGCATTGAAAAATGTACTCGCTACCATTAACCAGATCAGGAGTGAAACATCACATTTAATCACGGTTGTTGGTGCTGGTGGCGACCGCGACCGGGCAAAGCGTCCGATTATGGGCAGAATATCGGCTGAAATGAGTGACCGGGTAATCCTAACTTCTGATAATCCACGTAGCGAAGAACCGGAAGCTATAATTAAAGATATAGTCGAGGGAGTGGATAAATCCCATCGGAATAAAGTAATCACAATAACTGATCGTAAGGAGGCTATTAAAACAGCCTGTACGACGGCTCAACCGGGCGATGTGGTACTTATTGCCGGAAAAGGTCACGAAACTTACCAGGAAATTAAAGGAGTAAAAAATTACTTCAACGACAAACAAGTTGTGTCGGAATTATTTATGACGAACAATTACAACTTACAATAAAGTTATGCTGTATTATCTGTTTGAATACCTTGAACAATTCGATTTTCCCGGAGCCGGGATGTTTCAATACATTTCCTTCCGCACGGGAATGACAGTGATTACCTCACTCATAATATCGCTATTGTTCGGGAAACGGATAATTGATCTCCTGCAGCGATTGCAAATTGGAGAAAATGTACGCGATCTGGGTCTCGATGGGCAGGTACAAAAAAAAGGCACTCCAACTATGGGTGGGCTGATCATTCTTGGTTCAATTCTCATTCCGATTCTGCTTTTTGGCGATTTAGATAATGTATATGTAATACTTATGCTAATAACTACGGTATGGTTGGGTTTTGTAGGTTTTATCGACGATTACATCAAGGTTTTTAAAAAAAATAAGACTGGGCTCAGGGGTAAATTTAAAATCGGAGGTCAGGTAATACTAGGGCTGATCGTCGGATTTACGATGTATTTTAATAAAGATGTGATTATTCGCGAACGCGTTACCGAGGCTATCGGTATTGAAAACAGTCAGGCCGTTGTGGAAGGCGATGAGGTTCATCCAAATACTGTAGTATATGCACGCGATATTAAATCGACAAAAGTTAACGTGCCTTTCTTTAAAAACAATGAATTCGATTATTTCATGCTGATCAGCTACTTGGGTGAAAATGCACGAAAATATACCTGGATAGTATTTGTGCTGGCAGTAATACTTATTATTACGGCCATATCGAACGGAGCAAATTTAACCGAAGGACTCGACGGTCTGGCGGCTGGTAGCTCGGCCATAATAGGCACAACATTAGGTATTCTCGCATACCTGTCGGGTAACTTCATCTATTCCGATTATCTCAATATTATGTACATCCCGTATACAGCAGAGCTCGTAGTTTATATGGGGGCATTTATCGGAGCCATGATTGGATTTATGTGGTACAATTCCTATCCGGCACAGGTATTTATGGGCGATACAGGGAGTCTTTCCATTGGAGGCATTATAGCTGTATTTGCTATACTTATCCGTAAGGAATTACTGATACCCATACTTTGCGGAATATTTGTTGTAGAGAGTATATCGGTACTTATCCAGGTAAGCTATTTCAAATTAACCCGAAAGAAATACGGAGAGGGCCGGCGAATTTTTCTTATGTCACCTCTTCATCATCATTATCAGAAGAAGGGATACTCCGAACCTAAAATCGTAACCCGATTTTGGATTGTGGGTATTCTGCTTGCAGTAATAACAATCGTAACCCTCAAAATCAGGTAATCTATGGAGAAAAGAATTGTAGTACTCGGAGCAGGTGAAAGCGGAACCGGATCGGCCGTATTAGCCAAGACTAAAGGATTCGATGTGTTTGTTTCCGACATTGGGAAAATAAAACCACATTATAAGGAAATCCTCTATAACTACGAGATCGATTGGGAAGAAGAGCAGCATACGGAACGTTTAATACTTAATGCTGACGAAATTATTAAAAGCCCTGGTATTTCCGATAAATCGGAGATTATGCAGCTGATAGCTAAAAAGGAAATTCCTGTGATATCGGAAATAGAATTGGCAGGGCGGTATACCTTCGCAAAAAAGATCTGTATCACCGGAAGTAATGGCAAAACCACCACAACATCGCTGTTGCATCATATGTTACGTAAAGCCGGTTTAAATTGCGGAATAGCCGGTAATGTGGGAAAAAGTTTTGCGATGCAGGTAGCCACGAAAAATTATGATTACTATGTTATTGAGTTAAGCAGTTTTCAGCTCGACGGGATGTACGAATTTAAGGCCGATATTGCTATTCTCCTCAATATCACACCTGATCATCTCGATCGTTACGGTTACAGCATGCAAAGCTATGTCGATTCAAAATTTCGCATTTCAAGGAATCTTTCGGAAGATGATTACTTCATTTACTGCTCCGATGATGAAATAACAATTGCCGAACTGGAAAGAATTGTAATGCGGGCAAAACAACTCGAATTTTCGCAAAAGAAGAAAGTTAAGCAGGGAGCCTATATTGATCAGGGAAATATGGTGGTGAATATAAACAATAATGAAATGAGCGTTCCGCTTTCCGAGTTGGCACTAAAAGGCAAACACAATACCTATAATTCTATGGCAGCCAGTATTGCCGGCCGCGTATTGGATATTAAAAAAGAACTGATTCGTGAAAGTCTACGAGATTTTACAGGTGTAGAACACAGGCTGGAACGATTCATTAAAGTGCATGGTATTGAATTCATCAACGATTCGAAAGCTACGAATGTAAATTCGACCTGGTATGCATTGGAATGTATGACAACACCAACAATATGGATTGTGGGGGGTGTTGACAAAGGAAACGATTATTCATCGCTCGAGTCGCTGGTAAAAGAAAAAGTAAAGGGAATTGTATGCCTGGGAGTCGATAATTCAAAACTGCACGAAACATTTGGAAAATATCTCGACCTGATTTATGATGCTTCCTCCATGAAAGAAGCTGTAACAAAAGCCTATAGAATGGGGCAAAAAGGTGATACGGTGTTGCTTTCGCCGGCTTGTGCCAGCTTCGACCTGTTTAAGAATTACGAAGATCGCGGTGAACAATTTAAAGAATGTGTAAGAGAATTATAAAAATATATGCCTGAAAAACTAACTAAATATTTCAGAGGCGATAGTATCCTCTGGGCATTGCTGGTAGCATTGTCGTTGCTTTCTTTGCTGGCAGTGTATAGCTCAACTTTTACCCTGGCGTATCAGTATCGTTCGGGGCATGTCGGGTATTATCTGTTTAAACATATCATATTTATTGTTTTCGGTTTCATTGTAGCCTATGTGACACACCTGATACCCTACCGTTTTTATTCGCGCATAGCTCATTTATTGGTTTTGGTATCAGTGCCCCTTTTGCTTCTTACATTGTTTTTCGGACGTAACATTAATGAAGCTTCTCGATGGCTTACATTACCCGGTACCAATATCTCCTTTCAAACATCCGACCTGGCAAAACTGTCATTAATCATGTATGTGGCCCGCCTGCTATCGCTGAAACAAGAAAAGATACGTTCCTATCGTGAGGGTTTTTTACCTATACTGACTCCGATTTTACTAATATGTGTTCTGATTATGCCTGCTAATCTTTCAACTGCCATTATTCTTTTTGCTACATCGGCAGTACTTATGTTTATCGGGCGTGTCAGATTTACCTACCTGAGCGCAATGATTATTGGAATGGCAGCCGTTGTGTCAATCCTAATCTTAATTGCAGTTAAATCGGACTGGAGTGGCCGATGGGAAACCTGGCGTAACCGAATAACTCACCACGTTGAACAGGATAGCGAAGGCAACTATCAGGCTGAACAATCGAAAATTGCCATAGCAACAGGAGGTTTTTTTGGCAAGGGCCCGGGTAATAGCATGCAACGTAATTTTCTTCCCCAGCCTTATTCCGATTTCATTTTTGCGATTATTATCGAAGAATATGGGCTCGTGGGTGGAGTATTTGTAATTCTGCTTTATCTGGCATTATTATTCCGTGCCGGGGTACTGGTTCGCAACAGCACGCGAACATTTGCTGCATTTCTTGCTTTCGGTCTGTCGCTTCTTCTTGTTATGCAGGCTATGGTGAACATGGCGGTTGCAGTAGGTTTGCTACCGGTTACCGGTCAGCCGCTACCTATGATAAGCATGGGCGGTACTTCTATACTGTTTACTTCAGCCGCTATGGGTATTATCTTGAGTGTTAGTCATGGAATGAAACAGCAAAAAAAGGAGGTAGTAGTTGAAGCAGTTTGAAGATATTAAAGCTATAATAAGTGGCGGAGGTACTGGAGGACATATTTTCCCGGCCATTTCCATTGCCAACGAATTGAAACGAAGAAATTCCGGTACGGATATTTTGTTTGTCGGCGCGTTGGAGCGTATGGAAATGGAAAGGATTCCGGCCGAAGGTTATAAAATTGTCGGACTTCCGGTGAGTGGATTTCAGCGTAAACTTACTTCGAAAAACATGGTTGTAGCCTATAATGCAATACGAAGTCTGCGCAAAGCCAATAGAATAGTTCGTGAATTTAAACCCGATATTGCTGTTGGAGTTGGCGGATATGCCAGTGGCCCAACACTGAGGCGGGCTGCCCGGTTGGGCGTACCTACAATATTACAGGAGCAAAATTCATATGCAGGTATTACCAATAAGCTGCTTGCCAAAAAAGCAAAAAAGATATGTGTAGCTTACTCGGGCATGGAAAAATATTTTCCGGCTGAAAAAATCGTGATTACCGGTAATCCGGTGCGGGAGATCAACATAGCCGAAGATTTGAGGAAAGAAGGTATGGAATTTTTTGACCTGAAGGATGAGTTGCCCGTGCTTCTTGTAATGGGAGGCAGCCTGGGTGCGCGTACCATAAATCAGGCTATGCTGAAAAACATCGATCAACTGACTTCATCAGGTATTCAGATTATATGGCAAACCGGAAAATTATATTTCGACGATATACGAAAACAAATACAAGATAAAAATATACAACATATCAGGCTTACCGAATTTATTTCGCGTATGGACCTGGCATACAATGTTGCCGATTTATTGGTTTCGAGAGCAGGTGCTATTAGTATTTCCGAAATATGCCTTACGGGTCGGGCAGCTATTCTGGTTCCTTCACCCAATGTTGCCGAAGATCACCAAACCAGGAATGCTATGACCTTGGTAAACAACGATGCAGCCCTGATGATAAAAGATAGCGATGCTAATAAAATGTTGCCCGATACCATTTTACGAGTGCTGAAAGATGAAGAATTAAAAAACAGGCTCAGGAAAAACATCTTTAAACTGGCTAAACCCGGTGCGACAGCTCATATTGTGGATGAAATATATAAAACACTGGCAGAAAATAAGTATGGATCTGAATAACATACATAATATATACTTAGTTGGAATTGGTGGTATTGGAATGAGTGCCCTGGCCCGGTATTTTCATTCAAAAGGTCATTTTGTTGCCGGATACGACCTTACCCCCTCCCCTCTCACTCATGATCTGGAGCAGGTGGGTATAGGAATTCACTATGAAGCAGCCATTGGAAATATCCCAAAAAGGATATTTGATAAAGAAAATACCTGGATTATACGCACACCTGCTGTTCCGGACGATCATCCCGAGCTGGTCTATTTCCGCCAGAATGGTTTTACAGTTAAAAAGCGCGCCGAAGTGCTAGGTATGATTTTTAATCGGAAAAAAGGTATAGCCATTGCCGGAACTCATGGAAAAACTTCGGTATCATCGATATCGGCTTATATAATGTCATTATCCAAACAAGGATGCAGTGCATTCCTGGGAGGAATTCTTAAAAACGGTAATACAAACCTGATCCTCAACGAAGAGTCGCCCTGGGTTATAGCTGAGGCCGATGAATATGACCGCTCGTTCCTGAAATTGCATCCCGATATTGCTCTCGTTACATGGATCGACGTTGATCATCTGGATATTTATAAAACTTATAAAGTAATTCAGGAATCGTTCATAAAATTCCTCCAACAGGTAAAATCCGGAGGGAGTATCATTATAAAGCGCAATATCGATTTGAAATTCGATAGCGGTAACAGAACTTTATATACCTATGCTCTTAACGATACTTCGGCTGATTTCTATGCTAGCCATATCCAACTTGATAATGCCCAATACCAGTTCGATATAGTCACACCGACTGGTACTATAAAGGATGTCCGGTTGCTATACCCGGGATTAATCAATGTTGAAAATGCTGTTGCATCTGCGGCAATAGCATTTACTTCCGGAGTAGATATTCCGATAATAAAAAAATCGTTGTGCAACTTTAAAGGTATACAAAGGCGGTTCGATATACAATACGAAAGTCCAGAATGTATCTATATCGACGATTATGCACATCATCCCCGTGAACTGGATGCCATTATAGGTTCGGTTAGGAAGCTTTATCACAATAAGAAACTCACTGGGGTTTTTCAACCTCATTTATTTAGTCGTACTCGCGATTTTGCTTCGGAATTCGCCAGAAGTCTGAGTGCACTCGATGAATTAATACTCCTAGATATTTATCCTGCCAGAGAGCAACCTATTGAAGGTGTAAGTTCAAAAATGATATTCGAAAAAGTTAAACTCGACCGGAAACACATGTGCCGGAGGAGCGAACTGTTGGAATTGTTGCGATGGAAACCTATTGAAATACTGCTCACTATGGGAGCAGGCGATATTGATCGGCTTGTTGAACCCATTAAAAAATTAGTTGCCAGCCGATGAAAAAACTGAAAAAGACTGTCATATGGATTATTACCGTGCTTTACCTGTTGCTTGCAGTAGGATTTGTAGGTAACCGGTATGAGAATCAGCTGTGCAACAATATTATTGTCTCAATTGAAGACAGCCTGAAAACAGGATTCCTGATCCGTGATGACATTAAAAAATTGCTGGAAACAAAAGGTATTTCGTATTTGGGGGTTCCGCTTTATCAGCTCAATCTCGAAGCTATTGAAAAAGCCATTGCGTCGAACCAGATCGTTAACTGTTGTAAAGCCTATACCGCTACAAACGGATCGTTACATATCGAGATAAGCCAACGCACACCCTATGTAAGGGTAATAGAAAAAAGCGGAAAAGGATATTATTTCGATCCGCAAGGTAATGTACTGAATCTTTCGCCACGTTACTCACCTCATGTATTGGTGGTTAACGGGTACATACGTTCATCGGTTAAAGTAGGCGAACCTGTCAATGTGTTGGATTTATCCGATTCAAAACAAGATAACCGGCTTAAGGAGATTTATGAATTGACTTCATACATTAAGAATAATAAACTATGGAATTCACAGTTTCTGCAGATTTATGTAAATGAATCGGGTGAATACGAACTGATTCCCCGAATAGGTCCCCATATCATAATATTGGGATCGATACAGGATTATCGTGAAAAGCTGGAAAAGCTTGAGATATTCTATAAAGAAGGCCTGAATAATATAGGATGGAATCAATACCTGAAAATCAACCTGAAATATAAAGACCAAGTAGTTTGTACTAAAATATAACGATCATGATGAGGCAAAAAAATAATTATGTAGCAGCAGTCGATATTGGTACCACCAAGATTGTATCGCTTGTAGGTCGCATGAACGAGAGTAATAAACTCGAAGTGCTGGGTATGAGCAAAACCATTTCGAAAGGTGTCAAACGCGGTGTTGTGCTTAATATCGAAGAAACCGTAGGCGCTATCAGGCAAACGGTTGAGGAAGCAGAAAAGCAGTCGGGCATTCAGTTTACCGATGTTTTTGTCGGTATTGCCGGACAGCATATTAAAAGTATTAAAAACCGCGGGTATATTAATCTGGGTGCCGATCGCGATGAGATTATGCAAAAGGATATCGACGCCCTGATTGCCGATATGTATAACATACCCATCGATCTGGGTGAAGAAATTATTCATGTTTTACCGCAGAATTACATTGTCGACAATGAAACCGGAGTGAAAAATCCCGTAGGTATGTCGGGGCGAAGGCTTGAGGCTAATTTTCATATCGTCGTTGGCCAAATAGCCTCAGCCAAGAATATTGAAAAATGTATAAATCGTGTTGGACTGCGGGTCGATCAGTTAATTCTCGAACCCCTGGCTTCATCGGCTGCCGTATTGACTGACGATGAGAAAGAAGCCGGAGTAGCCCTGGTCGATGTTGGCGGAGGAACTACCGATGTAGCTGTATTTTACGACGATTCTATCCGACATACAGCTGTAATTCCATTTGGTGGTAATGTAGTTACGAAGGATATTAAAGAGGGCTGTAAAATACTTCACCGGCAGGCCGAAGCTCTGAAAACCCAGTTCGGATCGGCCCTGGGTGACCTTGCTCCGGAAGATAAGGTAGTTACTATTCCCGGAATTAATGGACGCGAACCCAAGGAAATATCTTTTAAAAACCTGGCTTATATCATTCAGATGCGCATGGAAGAAATAATCGATGCCGTTATGTTTGAAATCGAGAACAGTGGTTGCATGGATAAACTTAGTGCAGGAGTTGTGCTTACAGGAGGTGGTGCTCTATTAAAACATGTTGCCCAGCTTGTTCGCTTCCATACAGGAATGGATGTTCGTATTGGTTACCCTATTGAATATCTGGCAGCCAATCCGACCGATGAGATCAATAATCCACAATATGCTACCAGTGTAGGTTTATTGCTGAAAGGCTGGGATATCCTTAACAAGGATCAGGAATCCGCCAATGGTATGTCAAATAAAAAACCAATGAGCCAGAAAGAAAAAGAAGCTGAAGAAGAAGCCATGTTGGCCGAAGCTGGCGAAAACCGTGTAGGAAGCAGTATTATTGCAGCCTTTAAAAAGCGAATAACAGACATTTTTGAAGAAAAAGGCGCCGATATGGACTGAAATATTTTTGCCTCATTTATAAAACTATCGAACCATGACTGAAGACTTGATGAATTTCGATTTACCTGTTAACCGATCGTCGATCATAAAAGTAATTGGAGTTGGAGGAGGCGGCAGTAATGCTGTGGATCATATGTATCGGAATGGTATAAAGGATGTCGATTTTATAGTATGCAATACCGATGCACAGGCACTGGCCAATAGTCCCGTACAGGTTAAAATACAATTGGGTGCCTCCCTTACCGAAGGACGTGGAGCAGGTAATAAACCAGCTATTGGTCGTGAAGCGGCTATTGAGAACCTCGACGATGTAATAGACGTGCTGGCAAAGAATACGAAAATGGTATTTATTACTGCCGGCATGGGTGGTGGAACCGGCACAGGAGCGGCACCGGTAATTGCAAAAGCGGCAAAAGAAATGGAAATACTGACCGTGGCTATTGTCACCATACCCTTTCGTAATGAGGGCCAGCGACGCATTAACCAGGCACTTGAAGGAATAGCTGAAATTGAAAAATATGTCGATTCGTTGCTAGTCATTAATAATGAAAAAATCCGCGAAATGTATGGCGACCTTAAAGTATCGAATGCTTTTGCAAAAGCCGATGATGTGCTGGCTATCGCTGCAAAGGGCATCGCAGAGATTATTACGGTTCACGGTTATATCAATGTCGATTTTTCCGATGTGGAAACAGTAATGGTCAATTCGGGAGTAGCCATTATGGGTTCGGCAACAGCAACAGGTCCTGACCGCGCCATACAAGCAGTTACCAATGCACTTAAATCGCCTCTTCTTAACGATAATAATATTATTGGCGCCCGTAATATCCTTATTAATATCACATCAGGTTCGGAGGAAATTACCATGGATGAGATCGGACAGGTTACAGATTATATTCAAAGTTGTGCCGGCGACGATGCCGATTTGATTTGGGGCAACGGGATCGATGAAAAACTCGGTGATTCGATAAGTGTTACAGTTATTGCTACCGGTTTTGGAACTAACAGTATTCCGGAACTCTATATACGCAAGCGCCAGCTCGATAAAATATCGCTAGAAGAAAAAGAGAAGAAAGATCTTCTCAGTGAAATAGATCCCGACTCCGAATTCGAAGTAAAAGATGTTCCGAAAACAAGGAAAAGATCGGGAAGCAGTAATATCGTAAAACAACGCGAAATTGAATTCGACATGTCGGAACCCTATGAATCACATAGCAGTTCGGACGATCCTCAGATGAGACAATTGGAAAAATCGATGGAAATTAAAAAAGCTGCCGAGCGTGTTAAAAACCTAAAGAAGACATATGAAAAATTGCGTGAGATGAATCTCAGTCCGCAACAAGCTAATACGAGCATTGAAGAAATGGAGAATCAGCCGGCTTATGTACGCCGTAATTTTGAACTTAACAGTACGGAACCATCAAAAGAAAAGAAGATATCGAAATACTCCCTTAAAAATGAAGATGATAAAAAGGCAAAACTAAGCGATGATAATCGTTACTTGCATGAAAACGTAGATTAACAAATTTGGTGTTGTGAATTTTAAAGATTGATTTTTCTTGTTAAAACCTTCAAAATTGTTGTATCGACAAAACGCGCTATCTGCTTTCCTTACTTTGATAACGTCATTGTATAATGTGCATATCTCCACCAATTCCTAATTACCTGGTTATAGCAAGGGAAAAGCCATCAGAATCGTT
Organism: uncultured Bacteroidales bacterium; assembly: GCA_964392505.1. Taxonomy (GTDB): domain Bacteria; phylum Bacteroidota; class Bacteroidia; order Bacteroidales; family UBA10428; genus UBA10428. The sequence goes on along the minus strand of CAYMQP010000027.1, from coordinate 7,315 downwards.
TTCAGATGTCTGTTCATTTGAGACCGAAATTAATTTCTAGCCGTTATTTTGATCAGGCCATGATTGACCGCGTCATGGTCAATAATAAGATAATTATTAAACAATGGAACCAGATAACTGTACAACTTCTGATCAGAGATTCATAAGAAAGGGACATTTCCGCACAGTTTTGCAACAAATGTGATAATATTATACAACATGAAGCATTACTTTTGGGCCGGATATTTTGGTAAAATAATTTCCTAATGTTCCATGGAATGAATAAGTTCGATTTTTATAAAAAGAAATTAAAGTTCATCTATTTTAACAGGAAACTTGAAATAAATGTTCCTTCCATTTTCAATATTTTTTACTTCATGAGATAGTATTAAATCATATTCCCCATGAGTAAATTGATTTGAATTTATATATTATTAACATTTTAAAACTGCTCTTTATGCATTCAAATTCGCAAAAACTATCAGTAAAAGAAAAGTTGGGTTATAGTGTAGGGGATACTGCATCGAATCTGTATTTTCAGATGTTTATGTTATTTATAACCTACTTTTACACCGATGTCTTCGGTATTACTGCCCGTGCAGCAGCTACTATGTTTCTGATTGGCCGGATCTGGGATGCTGTTAATGATCCGATTATGGGATATATTGCTGATCGTACCAACACTAAATGGGGAAAATTCCGTCCGTTTTTTATCTGGATTGCCTTACCATTGGGTGTACTGGGCGTTATAACCTTTACTACTCCCGACTTTGGCAGTGTCGGTAAGCTTGCTTATGCTTATATCACCTATATATTGCTAACAATGGCGTATACTGCTATTAACGTCCCGTATTCGGCACTTATGGCAGTTATCACCCCAAGTTCCTCGGAAAGAACAGTGGTTTCTACTTATCGGTTTGTTGCTGTTTTTGCAGCACAGTTTATTGTTCAATATTCCGTTTTGAGATTAGTAAGCATTTTTGGAAAGGAAAGTGAAGCTATTGGTTGGCAGTGGGCTATGGTATTTCTCGGTGCGCTTGCTATCATTTTATATATGATTACTTTCTCTACTACTAAAGAACGTGTTAAACCATTACGCCAAGAAAAAACTCCTTTCAAACAGGATCTGAAGAATTTGTTTATTACCAATAAACCATGGGTATTAATTGGCATTGCAACCGTATTCCAGTTAATTTTCATTGTTATGCGAAGCAGTAACATAATGTACTACTTTAAGTATTATGTGCAGGATCAACAAATGAACTGGTTTGGGAATAATTATAATTTTTCTTTTGAAAATCTGGCAACAACATTTATGCTATCAGGTACGGCAATGACCATTACCGGGGCTATACTTACGATGAAGTTCAGTAACCTGTTTGATAAAGCAAGAACATATGCTGGTTTTCTTGGTGTTGCAGGCATTTCAGGAGCACTATACTATTTCTTAAAGCCGGATAATATCATTCTTATTTATGGTCTTAATCTTATTTGGTCTTTTTCTATTGGGCCTGTATCGGTATTACAATGGTCCATATACACGGATACAGACGATTATTCTGAGTGGAAAACCGGGAGACGCGCCACAGGTCTTCTTATGGCTGCTTCTTTATTTGCACTCAAACTTGGCTTGGCTCTCGGAGGTGCTTTGCTGGCATTAATACTGGCAGAATATGGCTTTGTGGCTAATCAACAGCAAAGTGCTGAATCAATAAACGGTATAGTTTTAGTGATGAGTATTTTTCCTGCAATTTTTGCAATAATTGGTATGATAATAATGTGGTTTTATCCTTTAAACAACAAAATGATGATTAAGATTGAGACGGAATTGTCAGCCCGGCGTGAAACCACAACCCCGTGAGATAATCAATAATAATAGAAACTTAAACTTTATTTCACTCCAATAATTTGTATGGAGAAAATTAGTACGCGGAAAAATATAGATACAAATAATAAACCCGTCCTGAAAGATGTATTTAAGGACGATTTTTATATTGGCACAGCATTAAATGAAGACGAGATTCTTGAAAAAGATGAACGTGCACTCACTATTTTAACGAAATATTTCAATTCTATTACGGCGGATAATGCAATGAAATGGGAGTGTATACATCCTGAGCCAAATGAATACAATTTTGAACTGGCAGACCGATTTGTGAAATTGGGTAATAAGAATCATATGTTTGTTGTTGGACATGTTCTCCTGTGGCATGAACAAATTCCTGACTGGGTGTTCCAGGATAGATCGGGAAAGCCGACAGATCGTGAAACACTTCTTCAACGCATGCACGACCATATATTTACGATCATGCACCATTATAAGGGTCAGGTTCACGGTTGGGACGTTATTAACGAGGTCCTTGATGATGATGGCCGATTCAGGAAAACAAAGTGGATTGAAATCATAGGTGAGGATTATATACAAAAGGCATTTGAATTTGCTCACGAGGCTGATCCGGAAGCAGAATTATATTATAACGATTTTTCTCTTACTAATTCCAAAAAGAGGAATGGGGCTATCCGGCTGATCCGCGACCTGCAATCGAATGGCATAAAAATAGACGCAATCGGTGAACAGGGCCATTATCAACTGGATTATCCTGATAATAAAGATATTGAAGAGACCATAATGAAATTTTCAGAACTCGGAATTCAAGTAATGATTACTGAAATGGATATCAGCGTGCTACCAAGTCCGGGTAAATATCATGGTGCAGACATTTCCCTAAATTTTAAGTTGAAGAAAGAATACAATCCTTATCCCGATTTTTTTCCTGATTCCAAACAGCAGGAACTTGCCAAACGTTATGGTGAGTTGTTCAGAATATTTCACAAACACAGGGACAAAATAAGCAGGGTAACAATCTGGGGCATTCACGACGGGGCATCGTGGCTTAATTATTGGCCTGTAAAAGGGAGGACTAATTATCCCTTGCTGTTTGATCGTGAATACAAACCAAAGCCTGCACTTGAGGCGATTATTCAAAGTATAAAGGATTGAAACTAGCAATAACAATTTATAATTAAAACAATTACATAAAGAGTATACTATGGAAAACAAAAAAGATCTGGAAATTGTAGCTGCAGGTCATACCTGTCTTGATTTAATACCTGCTTTTACAATTGAAGAAAAAGTAGACAAGATGACCGATGTTCTTGTTCCCGGTAAAATGATCAATATGGGTGAGTGTGTTGTTGTCGGTGGTGGGCCGGTAACAAATGCCGGTGTATCTATTCGCCGGCTCGGAGTAAAAACTGAATTAATCGGGAAGGTAGGAAATGATGATTTCGGGAAACAGATACTTCGCTGGTATGAAGAATCCGAGGGCCATTTTGAAGGTATCAAAGTGGTAGATGGTGAATCAACATCTTATACTATTGCAATCTGTATCCCGGGAATTGACCGTTTTTATTTGCATCACTGCGGTGCCAATGATACGTTTGCATATGAGGACATGAATTTCAGCATTGTAGAGCGTTCAAAGCTGGTACTTTTCGGTTATCCGCCATGGATGGCAAAGCTTTATGAAAACACAGGTGCCGAACTGACAAAAATCCTTAAAAAAACAAAAGAACTGGAAGCTACAACAGCTCTCGATCTTTCATTACCCGATGTGAATAGTCCTGCCGGACAGGTCGACTGGTTAGCTATTCTTAAAAACTGGGTTCCGCTTACAGACATTATGGTGCCAAGCGCTGAAGAGTTGTTTTACTTCTTACATAAAGATAAATTTCTTGAGAAAAAAGCAAATCTCGGACCTAAGGAAAGTGTTCTGGATCATATGACCGTAAAAGAAATTTCCGATATGGGACTTGAATTGTTAAAAATGGGGACTGCAATAGCTATGGTAAAATGTGGCCACAGGGGATTATATGTCATGACTTCCGGCAAAGAAAGACTTGAAAAACTGGGTGCAGCAGCGTGCAATGATTTGGAAAACTGGGCCCATCGCGAACTATGGTTCCCTGTATATCAGGAAGAAAAATTTGTTGGTGCCCTGGGTTCAGGTGATTCGGCCATTGCAGGATTCCTGTCTGCTTTTGTTAAAGGCCATACTATTGAAAATTGCTTACGTTATGCAAATGCTGCCGGTAGCATGAATGTGACCGTTCCCGATGGACTCTCATGGAATAAAGGTTTTGACGATTTGACCCTACGAATTAAAAATTGGGAAACAAAGGAATTGAAGGTTGATGAAGCTGGATGGAAGTTTGAACACGGATTCTGGGTTGGACCCAATAACAATGGTAAATGGGAATAACCAACATAATTGCTTGAATTTAAGTTTAAACTAAATTTTAAATTCAATTATTCCCGGGTTTTTCTTTTAAAAAACAGAGTTTATAAATAAATTAAAATAAAATTTAAGGAGGTATACAATGGCTGATACTCAAAAAAGAGATGAATTCATCGACAAGAAAATAAAATCAATGACCCTGGCCGAAAAGGTTGGCCAGCTGTTAACTTTTACCCAGCGTGGCACACTGCTCACACCCAGCGGGATTGAGCAAATCACGAAACTGCATTGCGGCGGATTGTGTCTTGAACCCTATGCGGTCGAAACCTGTAAAAATCTGTACTGGGGAAATTCTCAGATAGATCAGAATTTTAAGCCACCAAAGGATTATTTCACTATTGCTAACAATTATTTCGATGGTAAGACTTTTGGTATAAGTATAACACCTGAAGCATACACCGAGGTTCTGAACGAACTCCAGGAAATTGCCCTGGCCAGACCTTCAGGTATCCCGCTTCATATGGTCATTGACTTCGAAGGCGATTTCAAGAACGATTATATGTCAGGTGGTATCAGGCAGTTTCCGCCTCCCATGGGTATGGCCGCTATAGGAGATCCTGATGTCACGTATAAAATCGGATTGACAATAGCCAAACAGCTCAGCGCTATGGGTGTTACCCAGATGTATTCACCGGTTTGCGATGTGAATATTAATCCTAAAAATCCTGAGATCGGTGTACGGTCGTTCAGTGATGATCCGAAAATGGCTGCTGAGCATGCAGTTGCTTTGATTAAAGGTTTACAGGAAGGGGGTATTGCTTGCACAGGAAAACACTTTCCAGGCAGAGGCGACTCGGTTACCGATGCTCACGATGTTCTTGAAATTTTAAATATGTCGAAGGAAAGAATGTGGCAGGTAGAACTGGTACCCTTCAAAGCAGCAATCGATTTTGGCGTAGCAGCCATTATGACCGGACATTCAGTTTATCCTGCCATTGACGATCAGTATCCGACAACCCTGTCGGAAAAAATACTGACCGGACTTTTAAGAAACGAATTGGGTTTTAAAGGTGTTATTGTTTCCGATGCTATTGGTATGGCCGCTATACTGAAAAAATGGCCTCTCCCGCAGGCATGTGCAATGGCAATAAAAGCAGGATGCGACACCATACTGTTGAAAGCTGATGATGAATCCAGATCACAGTGCTTCTTTGGCATTAAACAGGCCGTTGAAGATGGTTTCCTGACTGAGGAAAGAATTGAACAATCCGTAAGACGTTTACTGATTATGAAGTACGATCAGGGATTGTTTGAAACTGCCGGTAAAAAGGATCCGAAAGAAACTTTAAAAATTACAACCAGCAAAGAAATCGTAGATTTCTCCTGGGATATCGCCAAAAGGGCACTGATGGTAATGCGTGACGACAAGAAATTACTGCCTCTGGATCCGAAGAAAAAGATGCTGGTTATTGAACAGCGCATCCCTTATGAGTTTGTTGGAAAAGATCCTTATCATCATACGCATATGTTCTGCGAGGCAATGGTTAAGCACTCAACCAATCTGATACTTGCCGACACCGGATTTGCTGCATTGGACGATGAACTGGAAGAATGCCTGCAACTTGCCAAACAGGTTGACCTTGTTGTTATGACAAATTACTATGCTCGCATAGTAAAAACAGGTAACAATCAACTTCTTATAAGGAAATTGAAAGAAGCAGGACATACAGTTGTAGTTGTCACCAATTATCCGTATGTTGAAGGAACAACAAAAGAAGCCGATGCTGCAATATGTAATTTCAGCGGCACTCCTGATTCCATCAGGGTATCTACCGATCTGCTGTTTGGTAAAATCAAACAGGATCCCAGAACCAAATTACCCATAAAATTGGGTGAACAGCAGGCAACCTCTGAGAAAAAGCTGATAGCACAGAAAAAGAAACATCCTTTGAATATCGGTGGATCCTAGACTATTTTAGCTTTTTTTTTAAAATTCAATGTTCAGATAATTATTGAAATAAAAGTCACAAAATGAGGCTGCCCTTACAGCCTCATTTAACCAAACTCTCATCGCATTAATTATTTTTGGTAATTCAGCCAAAAAATCAAAAAATAAATAAAGGAGGAAAGATTCAATGGCAAAAGAAGCTCATAGTTTGAAAGTTAGTGATGTTTATACTATTTCCGGGGCACAAATAAGCAATATATATAAAGAAAACCAGATGACAGTCCATTTCCAGGGAATGTCAAAAACGCTTCAATTTCCCCATACAATTGCCCTTCAGGGTGCTCCAACCTGTTCAGTCGGTATATCGCCCGAAGGTTTATATAACAGGTTTAATGATGCAGGCAGATTGATCCTGCTGAATCAAAATGCCATTCAGTTTGGTTCGGCTCCATTCGTACGTATCTCTGAAAAACCTGATATAGAAGATTCGATGGATGAGAATTTTATGCTTACTGCAAGGGATCCAAAGAAAGTTGAAGGGCCGGATGACATTCCTGCCTTAAAAAACTATTATCACCCCCCTATTTCTGAAAACCAAATCTCAATCTCCCTGGCTACACCTCTGGCAGAAATGGTTTATAAACTGGAAAAGGTCTGTGTCACGCGAAAAATAATATCTCCCTTGTTGTCAGGAAATGATCAAATGCTTATGCCCATAGGTGTTGAGGAGTTTGAAGTAAAGAATACTTCTGCTGAAGTTCAGAAATTCACTTTGGTAATCCCAAGGCCATCTTTGGTAAATCTCCAGGAAAAAGAATTAAAGCCTACCGATCAGGACACGGTATATTTATGTGCGACGCCCATAAAAGGACATGTTCATGAAACTTTTAAATCGGAAGGCATGGTCGGAATTATTATGGGAAGTGCCGAATCTCAGGATAAAATGGTAATTGCCGTGCCGGAAATGGACAATGTGAGCTTAGATACACAACCTTATTTTTGCCTGAACAGGCTCAGACAGGATTTATTATTGAACGAAGATGGGAGTTTTTACGAAAAGCGAGGCCCTATTATCAAACAAGATTACGGGTCGGCCATCAGTCTTTGTTTCACACTTGAAGCAAACGCATCAATCAATATACCGCTTGTC
>CAYMQP010000026.1:0-21430 GCA_964392505.1 uncultured Bacteroidales bacterium | reverse complement strand
TCTTTTGTCTTGATACAAAAGAACCAAAAAATCAAGATTAGCCTATGTCGCACAATCGTACCCTCCGATTTTGGGTGTACCCTCTATTACTTTTAGTAATCCTGAAGATTGACAGGGCCACCGCGGGCTAATCGGGCCACCGCTCATGGATTAGATAGGTATTCCGCCTAGTGAAAAATGTGTGAAGAAAATCAAAATTCGGAGCGTTATGAGCAGGCTTGTTTGATCCCGATCCATAGAGAGTTACCTTTATATATTATGGCTGTAAGGAAAAAAAATTGTATCAGCATTGAGAAGAACTGGAATCGGGAGAGTTTGCTTGCGAATAGTTGAGAATATTGATTTTTAGCAACCGAAACACGTTTTCAACGTGTTGAACTCAGCGAAGCTAATTTTTCACTCAGCAGCGGCATTTTTGGTTACTTTTTTTGCTGTAGAAAAAAGTAACAAAACGAAACAAAACATTACATTGAATACATAATAAAAAAACTCTTTTAGAGTATATTTCTACCAAAAAGCCATCACCTTTGGTGGTGGTCGTTTACTTTTAAAAAGTCTCTAAAATTTTATTGAGTAAAAAAGGCATTTTATTTGTCGTACTTTTCAAGAATGAGTTGCATATTTTATCTCAATCATTATCTTTGTCACTTTCAAATTGGTAAATAACTAAAAGTCTGATTTTTATGAGTGGAATTCAAAAATTTATGAGGATTACATGTAGCCTTCTTATGATATTTATTGTTTATGGCCTTTCAGCCCAAACGCTCGATGAAGCCAAGACATTATATAACGAAGGTGGCACAGCAGTTCAGGAAGGGAATCCCGAACTGGGCATACAAAAATTTGAAGATTGTATTAGTATCTGTGAAACACTTTATGAGGAAGAGGAAGATCTTGAAGCAGAAGAGTTGATGAACACTATACAACCTATGTTGCCTAAACTATACCTGCAAGTGAGTACTTTAAAAGCTAAGGCAAAAGATTACAAGGCTGCTCTTGAGTATGCTGCCAAGGCAAAACAGAGTGCCCGCCAGATTGGGGATGATGAAACAGAAGCCAAAGCTGCAGACCTTGCCTCAAAAATTCATTACGTTTATGCGTATTCCAAATATAAAGCTGAAAATCTGGATGGTGCGGTGGTTGACCTTATCGATGCTATTGAGGAAAACCCAAAGAATTTCAAAGCCCATTATCTCTTGATAGTTATTTATAAAACCCAGGAAAATGAATCTGCTTTAATCGAGGCAACAAGAAAATTAATGGCTATTGAAGATCAGGATGAAAACCGGGAAAAAGCCATTACCCTGACTGCAAACTATTTTTATAATAAAGGAGTGACTGCCAAGCAGGCATCGGACTATGACACTGCCCTGGAAAGTATTAAAACCAGTCTTGAGTTTAATAAGGAAAATCCGGATGCCCACTTTCTTTTAACCTCTATTTATAATTCAAAAGAGGACTGGGACAATGCTGTTGCTGCTGCTAATGAAGGGTTGAAATATGAAACTGCCAGTAATCAGCCCCGGTTTTTTTATGAACTGGGCAATGCCTATTATGCAAAAGGTGATAATGAAGCTGCCTGTGAAGCATACTCGAAGGCTGCTGTAGGTGAGTATACTGAAAATGCATTATACCAGATGGAACATGTTTTAAAATGCGAATAATTTTCTTATTGAAATATAAAAAGCTGCAGTATTTTGCTGCGGCTTTTTTATTGCGTTACATGTAATAAATTGCACTTCATGGATTATATTAGTATTAAAAATTGGGCTGCCGACGATCAACCACGCGAAAAACTGATGGCGAAAGGTGTTCAGAGTTTGTCCGATGCAGAACTACTGGCCATTATTATTCGCAGTGGAACACGAGAAATATTAGCCGTAGAACTGGCCCGGAAAATATTGGCGCTATCAGAAAACAATCTGACACTTCTGGGTAAGAAAACCGTTTCTGATTTAATAAAAATAAAAGGCATTGGCAAGGCAAAAGCTATTGGACTGGTAGCAGCTTTTGAACTGGGTCGTCGTCGTAATCAGTCCGAACTGATAAACAGGTTTCAGGTAACCTCGAGTAAAGAAGTGTTTCAATACATGCAACCTATACTCTCCGACCTGGAACATGAAGAATTTTGGGTTTTATATCTCAATCGGTCCAACCGGATTATTGAATCATACAAATTAAGCAAAGGAGGAATATCGGGTACAGTAATTGATATTCGCCTCATTTTAAAAAAAGCACTTGAGGTACTTTCATCGTCGCTGATTATTTGTCATAATCATCCATCAGGTAATAGAGATCCGAGTGAAAATGACAGGACAATTACAGAAAAGCTTAAAACTGCTGCAAACCTGATGGATATTAAACTGCTCGATCATATCATTGTTTCGGATAATTCGTACTTTAGCTTTGCCGATGAGGGCTTACTTTAATAGAAATTTTACAATAATTCTTCTTTGTGGCAATTCGCTACCTCGTACAAAAAGATATTGATTATACACGATGGGATCGATGCATTGACCATTCGTTAAATGGAGAGATTTATGTCTTCTCTTGGTTCCTTGACGCTATTGCAGGAACCTGGGATGCAATTATTGAGGATGATTATGAAGCGGTTATGCCTCTTGTTTATACAAAAAAACTCAATTTTAAGATTGTTTATACCCATCCGCTTATAAAGCATTTAGGGATTTTTTCAGGCTTGCCTATTAAAGCTGATAAGATTTCACTTTTTCTTAAAGCTATTCCGGTTAATTTCAAAAAAATCGAAATTTGCTTCAACCGACAGAATACACAAACCATTAAAGAATCATTTTCCAATTACAGATTTGCGTATGAACTGGATTTGATAACACCTTATAAAAAGAAAGAACGCTCATATTCCGATAGAGTTAAAAAGGCGATCGATTTTACTAGCAAAATGAAGTTATCCGTAATGAAACATACATCGATTTTTGAACTTGATTTTCTTTTGCATCAAAGTCCATATAAAATTTCCGAAAGTACTATTATAAACCCTTTACTACGTGTGTTAGCACGCCTTATTTCGTTAAATAAGGCCGAAATATTCGGGATTTATGGTCCGGAAAATATGTTGTATGCCGCAGCCTGTTTTATACGTTCTAGTCATAATGTGGTTATGTTATATGCACACACAATTCCTCAGGGTGACATTAGCTATGCTAATTATCTACTTCTCGATAGTTTTCTTCAGCATTATTCCGGGCGTAATGTTACACTTAGCTTTGAACATATCGATAAATACTGGAACGATGAATTTTATACAGCTTTCGGGGCTTTACGCAGCTATCAGTATTGTTATTACAAAAGCCGACTTATCTGGCCTTTCAGATGGTTCATATAAATTTTGGTTCTATTCGCTATAATCGCTGAACTTGCGAATTATCGGTACATTCAGTGAGTAACTGACTAATACTTTTATTCAATATCGGGTGAATCAGATCGGGAGCAATTTCGCAAAGTGGTTCGAGTGTGAATTTCCGGAGATGCATTTGAGGATGTGGTACGATTAAATTCTCGAGATGAATTATTTCATTTCCGTAAAATAAGATGTCAATGTCGATAGTACGGGCTTTGTAGCCGCCTTTTACTCTTTTTCTCCCCAGCTGAGTTTCAATAGCTAGGATAGACGATAAAACTTCCAAAGCATTAAAATTTGTTTGAATCTGCAAAACCTGATTATAGAAATCTTCCTTATGCTTAAATCCCCAGGGTTCAGTAATATAAACAGAAGATTTATTAACTAGGTTTCCTGTTTCATTCTTAATCCCTGCTTCTGCATCTATCAAAAACTTCATTTTATCACCCAAATTACTTCCGAGTAGTAGGTAAACATCTGGCATAAGGGTGGTATTTAGTTAAAAGATTTTATATTATTCTAAATTTGTGGTGATAGTTATTTAAATAGTTGTTTATCATCTCTAATCTTATATTAGAATGATAAAAATACCTTAATTTTATCTCACTGCGAATTTTAAAAACGAAAACCATGAAAAGATTTCTTACTTATTTGTTGGCCACTATCGTTGGCATTATTATTTCTTCACTGGTACTTTTTTTTATTTCAATCGGTATTATTAGCGCCATTGTATCGACTCAGGATAAAGCAGTGGAACTAAAACCTAATACCATTTTAAGCCTTAAACTTGACCGGCCAATTGTCGATCGTAAACCTTCGGCTCCTTTTAATCTGGGAATTATTACTGGTAACCAAATAATGGGTTTGAATGAGTTGTTAGAAAATATCGAAAAGGCTAAAAAGGATGACAATATTTCAGGCATACACCTCAATTTATCTATAATTCCAGCAGGAATAAGCACAATTGAAGAAATACGAAATGCACTCCTCGATTTTCGCGAATCGGGGAAATTTGTTATCGTACAAGCTAAAATCCTATCACAGGGATCTTACTATCTGGCTACTGCAGCCGACGCCATATATCTTAATCCGGTGGGTTTTATGGAATGGGTGGGCCTTCGTACACAAAGTCCGTTTTTTAAAAACACGCTTAAAAAACTTGATATTGAAGCCACTGTTATACGATATGGGAAATATAAAAGTGCTGCCGAAAGCTTTACTGAAGAAGGATACAGTCCTGAAAACAGGGAACAGCTGAACAGAATGATTTCCACACTCTGGAAAAATATTTGTGATAACATTTCGAAACAACGCGAAATTGATGCTGAAAAATTGGATGAAATAGCTGAAAAACTTCTCGTTCAAAACCCGGAAGCAGCATATAAGCTAGGCCTGGTTGATAGCTTGGTATACGATGATGAAGTCCAGTCAATATTAAAATTACGGACTGGTATCGATGAATCGGATGATCTGAATATTGTTGGATTATCCGAATATAGAAAAGTTCCGGCTCATCGTGAATATAAGGGATTAGCGAAAGATAAGATAGCTGTGATTTATGCTTCAGGTGAAATTTTGGATAATGAAGGTGATGATCAGTCGGTGTATTCAGAGAAATATGTTCAAACCATCCAAAAAGCCAGGAAGGATTCTTCCATTAAGGCTATAGTATTGCGGGTTAATTCCCCAGGAGGAAGCGCCATAGCGTCGGAAGTAATATGGCACGAGCTCGATTTAGCCAAAGCAGTCAAACCATTGGTTGTTTCGATGGGCGATGTTGCAGCATCAGGGGGTTATTATATTTCCTGTGCAGCCGATACAATATTAGCGCAACCAACCACTATTACCGGCTCAATCGGAGTAATTGGTATGTATTTGAATATACAGGGATTGTTCAATAAAATGGGAATTACTTTCGATACGGAAAAAACAAATACCTATTCTGATTTCTTATCAGGTTTGCGTCCGGCAACGAAGTACGAACTGAATTTCTGGCAAAACCTTATTGATTCAGTATATTTTACTTTTGTCAGAAGGGTTGATAAAGGGCGTGAATTGAATTTTGAACAAATCGATGCTATAGGTCAGGGAAGAATATGGTCGGGTACCGATGCACTGGAGATTGGTCTGATTGACAAGCTTGGCGGTCTCGACGATGCTATTGAAATTGCGAAAAATATGGCTGGACTCGATGAAAAATATCGTATTGTTGAACTTCCTAAATTAGAGGATCCGATTGAAAAAATACTAAAAAATTTGACCCAAGGAGTAACGGAACGATCAATCGAAAGAAAATTGGGAATATATCAGGAGTATTATCATAGCTTAAAGTATTTGTACGAAAATAACGGAATCCTTACACGAATGCCTTTTGATATTACCATATATTAATCGTCAGCATGTAATGATTTGGTAGTTTATTTTGATTGTGTATTAATTGTTGAATCATTAGTTTCTGACAAAATATTTTGTCATATTTAGGGCAAATCCCTATCGGTTTTCATATGGATTTCCAATCGGCCCGAAAATGATTATTTCCATTATCATTAATTTATGGAACTATAGCTTCCGTACGCAATAAACTTTTCGATTTAAAAATTTTACGCTCGGTTGAATTCGATTTTCCGGTAATTTCGGTTGGTAATATAACTGTGGGAGGAACAGGTAAAACTCCACATGTCGAGTATTTAGTCAGCCTGCTATTAAAAGAATTCAATATTGCAGTACTGAGCCGGGGGTATAAAAGAAAAACCAAAGGTTTTTTATTAGCCGGGAAACACACTATCCCTGAAGATATAGGCGATGAATCGTATCAGATATATAAGAAATTCGACACTATAACAGTTGCAGTTGATGAAAATCGTGTTCGTGGAATTAAACTGTTAAGGGAGAAGATTAAAAAACTGCAATGTGTCATTCTCGATGATGCTTACCAGCACAGGTATGTGAAGCCTGGAGTATCCATTTTGCTCATTGATTATTACCGGCCTCTTAATAAAGATTGCTTGTTACCTATGGGCGATCTTCGTGAAAGAAAACATGGTATAAACAGAGCTAATATTGTAATAGTAACTAAAGTACCAAATAATATAAAGCCCATTGAGAAGCGCTTGTGGATGAAGGAACTAAATTTATTTCCATATCAATTCCTGTATTTTACTTCCTTTTCCTATGGAAAATTAATACCGGTTTTCAACAAGAAACTAAAAAAACTGGATCTCGATGAATTGAACAGGAATTCGCTGGGCATAATACTACTTACGGGTATAGCCAATCCGGAACCTGTTTACAGGAAAATGAAAAGCCATTGTAAGTCAGTTCATCATATAAAATATCCCGATCACCATGAATATTCAATGGATGATTTTCTGAAAATTCACAGGCAGTTATATAATATCGAGAAAAAGCAAAAATTAATTATTACTACTGAAAAAGATGCAGTCAAGATTAAAAAACTTACCGGTATCGATACTGATTTAAAAGACTATATATATTTTATTCCTGTTAAGATTAAATTTCTTGATAGAAAGCAGGATGAATTCGACCAGAATATATTGAAATATGTTTCAAAAAATAAAAGAATCAGCCGATTACATTGCTAGCTGTGTTTCTGTTAAACCTGTTACGGGAATAATTCTGGGAAGTGGTCTGGGGGCTTTTGCAAATGAAATTGAAATAATCCAGGAGTTACCTTATTCCTCTATACCTCATTTTCCGGTGGCAGGAATACCAGGACATAAAGGGGCATTATTAACAGGGTATTTTAAAAGGAAACCTTTGATAATTATGCAGGGAAGAGTTCATTACTATGAGGGCTATAGTATGGACCAAGTTACTTTTCCTGTAAGAATGATGAAGTTATTGGGAGTAGAAAACCTGCTGCTTTCAAATGCTGCCGGAGGTATTAATCCTACATTTAAAATTGGCGACCTGATGGTGATACGTGATCATATTAACCTAATACCAAATCCCCTTATTGGCAAAAACGATAAAAAACTAGGGTCGAGGTTTCCTGATATGTTTCAAGCATATGACTTAGATTTGATAAACCATGCTGTCTCAGTTGCTCAGAAGTCGGGAATTCATCTAAGGGAGGGTATTTACGTAGGAGCAACAGGCCCAAGTTTTGAAACTCCGGCAGAATATAATTTCTTCAGACTCATTGGTGGCGATGCAGTGGGTATGTCAACTGTACCCGAAGTTATTGTTGCCCGGCACATGAACATGCGTTGTTTGGCTATAAGCGTTATAACTGATTTAGGTGTACCCGGAAGCATCGAATCCATAACGCACAACTTAGTTCAGAAAATGGCTATGAAAGCCGAACCGCAATTGGCTGAAATTTTTAAAGGTGTTATCGAGCTCCTCTGAATAATCTATTTAGGCAAAGTCTTATAATTAAATAACATTTTTTAGTTTTGTGGGCTATTAAACAATTTATCAATTCTTTCAACATATGACCAAAAAAAGAGTATTATCATGCATTCAGCCAACAGGTGAAATGCATTTGGGCAACTATTTCGGGGCAGTTAAAAACTGGGTAAATCTGCAAGATCAATACGAATGTTATTATGGTGTCGTCGATTTACATGCCATGACCATGCCTTACAGTCCGAAAACACTCAAAGAAGATACGCTGCAGATGATGGCTGAGTTAATAGCTTGTGGTATTGATACGGAAAAATCGGTAGTATTTATTCAATCAATGGTACCTCAACATACCGAATTAACCTGGATATTTAACTGTGTGACTTCCTATGGCGAGCTTTCGCGGATGACACAATTTAAGGATAAATCGGAAATGATTGAAAGTGGAGGAAGCGGGCAGTTTATATCAGCCGGATTATTTACATATCCTGTTCTGCAAGCCGCTGATATTCTGATTTATTTGGCTGATTATGTCCCTGTGGGTAGGGACCAGGTGCAACATCTCGAATTATCGCGGAATATAGCTGTGCGTTTCAATAAACAGTTCGGCAATTATTTTCCTGAGCCACAACCGCTGCTGACTAATATTCCAAAATTGGTATCACTTGCCGATCCCACTAAAAAGATGAGTAAAAGTCTGGGCGAAAAACATTATGTCGGCTTGTTTGAGGAGGAGAATTCAATACGCAAAAAAATAAAGTCGGCAGTTACCGACATAGGTGATCAGCAAGGCGATACTATGAGTCCAGGCGTTGAAAACTTATTTAATTTAATAAGCGCTTGTGAAAAACAATCAGAGTATGATACTTTAATGAAAGATTATAAAAACGGGACTCTTAAATATAAGGATCTAAAAGAAGTAGCTGCAGCGTCCATTATTGAATTAACACTTCCTTTTCGTGAGAAAAAGCAAGAACTTATGAAAGATCATGGCTATATCGAAAAACTTTCTGTTCAATTATCGGAAAAAGCTCAGGAAGTTGCTTCTCAAACACTTCGTGATGTACGAAAACTTACCGGCTTACCTTGATATTACGAATAATACAAACTATCTTAAATTGATGCTTGCCGCGTTATTGTAAAGAAATAAAAAAAGCCCCGTTGAAACGAGGCTTGCCCTGAAGTGCTATTCAGTATATGTTGATAAGAACTGTTACTATAGTAAATGCAAATACCATGCCATAATAATATATCGAAAGAATTTATGGAACTGCTTCGAGTAGGATTACACCTTTCAGTTTAAGGATTTCTGAAGATGCATAATTACCGAAGCCCCTTTGTCTCTGTTTTTAATACTGATTTTACCACCCAGTATATCAATAATTCTTTTTGCGGTTGTCAGACCTATTCCAAAACCATAGCTTCTGTGTTGTAAGTTATCGGCTGTGAATAAATCGAATAATGTAGATAAAGCAGTCGATGAGAACCCCGGACCTTCATCGGAAATTTCGACTGTATAATATTGATCGTTATCTCTTGATGAAATTGTAATGTTCCCTTCAATGGGTGAATACTTGACAGCATTATCGATAATTATGGAAAAACAGGTTGTCAATAATCGGGGCTCGGCCAAAACAAAATGCGATTCATCGATTTGCTGTAACTGCACATGGATATTCTTCTTTTTCGTTTCATCGGGTTGCAGGGCTTTTTCAACAGCATTTTTTAATTGTACTTTACTGATATTGATTTTATTATCAACAGTTCTGAGTTCCGTTAATAGTAGTGAAATCTCGGATACTTTTATCAGTCGTGAAACCAGTGTATTAATACCGTTGAGATGTTCTTTAGCTTCGGAGGAAATACTTTCCTCAAGAAGTGATGCATAACCAATGATTCCGTTAAGCGGTGTTCGTAATTCATGATTAATATGTGAAATAAAATCATCCTTTGCACGGTCGAGAGCTGAAAGTTCATCATACATCTGGGAGAGTTTTTTATTAGCCGTAAGAAGTTGCTTGGTACGCTCATTTACCATCTCTTCAAGATGTAAGTTCATTTCCAGTAACTCTTTTGTTTTCGACCTTAGCTCAAGATGTGTTTTCACCCTCGAGAGCATTTCGTTAATATTGAAGGGTTTGGAAATATAATCTACAGCTCCAACTTCAAATCCTTTCACAATATCTTCTTTTTGAATTCTGGCAGTTAGAAAGATAATTGGAATATCGTTAAACTTCTTATTTGATTTTAATTTCTTACATACTTCGTATCCATCCATTACAGGCATGGAAACATCGAGCAGGATCAAATCGGGTTTGGTCTTTGAAATATATTTTAATACCGAAGGGCCATCATTTAGTCCATGAACTTCAATATTTTCAATCGATAAAAGAATATCGGAAATAAATTCTACATTCGACTGAATATCATCAACTACTAAAACAAGCGACTTCTTTTTTCTCATTTCCTCGCACCAGATTATAGCTACTAACTAGTTTAATTAATATTACGCTTGCCTCTGATAATCAGTTAGTTTTTTTTGATAAAGTGAATCTTTTATGGGGTAATCAATAGATTATGAATACATTAAATAAATTTTATGAATGTGAAGTATTGTTTATCAGATTGTTATAAGAATCAAAGTAGAAATGACATTTAATTTACTTAGCTAAAGTAAATTCGAACTTAATGTAAATTACAATGGTGTTTTATCGGTATTAGCGTGCAACAAAATTTGCACTACCTCCACAATCTTCAATTCTTTGGGCCATATTAAGCGCCCATTCTTTTGAATATCCGTAAATAATTCTATACGATCTGGATATCATAATATCGCGCTCTTCTTCAATGGATCGATTAGCCGATAATGTTCTGTTAAATAAACGGGTAAGACATTCAATCGTATCCGCATTATCGCGGTCCCAGGTGGCTTTTACATAAAACCTGTCACCTGCAATACTGCCTACAGGGTGTAGTTTATTTTGTTCGAAGGGAATGGCATTTATATTTTCTTTATATTCATTTGCCCACTGTTTTTGTGGACTCTGCTGGTTAATCACTTCACGAGCCAATCCTTCATCAAGGCGTAACAGGTACTGTCCGGCGACCTCCCCGGGAGCATTGCTTTGGTTAATAATATCTGAAATAATAACAGCTGCGTTTACCTTTTCAAGCAGACGTCGGCTTAATGAAGCAATTTCTTTATCGGTGTGGTTTTGTAAATCTGAGAGAGTAATTATAAAGGGCTCTTTGGCAGTAGTATAATACATATATTCATTCAGAATGTGTTGATCTTCAATATGAACTAAGTAATTCAGCACTTTAATTTTTTCGCCAACGGGTGTTCTGTCATCCTGTAAACGTTCAACAAAATAGGGATTAATTAGTTGTTCTTTTTTTTCTTGTGGTGGAAAGGCTGATTTAAGGTTATTCTGTGCAATGTACACATGTGAAGCAATAGTTGCTGCATATACTGTGGGGAAAAAATTAAAACTATTTTTTTCATATTGTGCAATTTCTTTGAAATATTTACTTGAATCTGTTTCGATATACTTAAAATCCGGATTTTTCTTACAACGATCGAATTTTACATCAATAATGTGGTAGGTATCACTACCATCTTTTCTTAACTGGAATCGTAAATTTTTAGGAGGTTTCTGTGGATCGTATAAAAACACATAGGAAATATTTTTATAGGGGTGATTATTCAAAGCCTGGAGATATACATTTGGCGATGTAACTTCTATATAATCGTTGATATCCTGAATTTCGCCATGAATAACTTTCAGATCGTTTTGTATCGATAACCACCATAAAACACATACTGAAATCAAAGCAATAAAAAATATGAAGGAACCAAAAAAAACGAATCGGTAGGTTTTTCGTTCCAATTTCGAAGGCGCCGGATCGCTGCGGGTTGAAGTAGATACATACCACTTGTGTGTAAGCGGTATAAAAATCAAACAGAAAATCAGAGAAAAGAAAAACGGACCGAATTTAATAGCAATTTCTGACAGATTACTGTATACTGCCGGGTTAATTTCAATCATGATTTTATGGGTTTAATTGTTTTTAGATTCGTTTCTAAGCAAGTATTACTAATAATAGCTTGCTTCATAATTAAATATTATATGGCTTTAATCTGCCATTCTTGGTTTTTTGTGCATCTAACCATTTCCCTGTAAAGAAGCAAGTTACGAAATTAAATAATATTTTCAGCTATTAACGCGATGGTAATTTATTTATGTTATCACCAGTATTTTTATTCCGATATATTAGGCTAAGCTTCGATTGATAAAAAACTGCTCCGGCATAAGTAATTAAACGGCAGACAAGGACATTTTAGAAGAATAAATGCATAAAAACTAAAAACCTCACAACTGTATTTTTATTTTTTACATTCGTTATCTCTTTTGTCTTTGATGTTATCAAAACAGTAACAATGAAAACCTTTTGCTCAGCACTTGGGATTTAGTAATTATTGAATCTAAAATAGACAATTCGTTATTGATATATTTCGACACGTTTGATAAAAAAATATCAATTATATTGACCGATTAATCAACTGTATTACAGGGTGAATATTGTAATGTCGGTTACAGATGTTATGAAGCGAAAGGAAATAAAATCGGTTTTACGGATTTATCGTTGACAGAAATGGGCTGTATTATGGGGATATGAGAGAAATACCTTTAAATTTTATTATACCGAAACTTATAGAGTAAAAACAGGATAGGTTTACGATTTTCACATGCGAAGATTTTAGTCTACAGTTTATAAAAGAATATTAAACATCATTCTCGATTTGTTTATCAGGTGTTTGTATGTGAGTATTACAAAGATTGATCATCTTTAACGCCCACTTCATTTTTTCTTCATTAGACATTTTCAAAACTAACTCATAGTATTTTAAAAAATACTGCCTGGCTTCGCTATATTGTTTTTCACGCACAAGGGCTACACCCAGTTCGCTATAAATTTCGGGCAATTCCTGGTCGGTGAAAGAGGCGGCTTTTCTGAGATATTTAATTGCCTCCTGGTTTGCCTCATTAGTATCGGCAATTTTCATAAATATTTTAGCTTTCAGTAAATAATCGGTACTATTTTCTATATGATATGCTTCTAATCGTTTTAAATAATCGAGCGCCTTTTGATAGTGATTGCTATAAAATTCCTGCCAGGCTGTATAACTTATAATTCCGGCAATGGCATTAGTAAATTCAAAATCGTTAAATGGAATAGAATTCGGATTATTCATATATTGATTAATAAATCGATCGGCGATTAGCTTTATTCTTTTTTTTGTATAGCCCGTATATATGGCACCTAACTGTCTTAATTCCGAACTCGATTGTTCCTCAATATTATCCAGGTTACTATCGAGAAGAATATGGCCCACAGCTTCAACCAGGTAACGAAATAGCTGTTGCTCATTCTCTGAATCGGCAATTAACTGACTCGAAATAAGTATAATGCCATTATCAAAGGCATAGCAAAGTTTTTGGTCGGAATTAAGGATTTTAATTGATAGAAACTGTTCACGACCTTTCCAGATCTGTGGATAATGTATTCGTTGAATCACTCGCTGCAAATAATCTTCGGCATATTTATCATGGAATATTTTTTTCTCGGTTTCAATTTTAGCAAGATAATTGAGTGTTTGCTGTTCGAGCTGTTTACGAATTTCAAGCTGCCATCCTCTATTGCTAATTGTATAAGAGGTATAGTAAAACTGCTGTAGTTCCCAGAAATCAATTCGATCGAACAGTAGCCTTATATTGGCAGCAGGAATCAATTTATCTGATTTTTGTAATTGATAGTATAATTTCTTATCCTTTGGATTTTCTCTAGAACCACAAAAAGTAAGTGTATCGCCTTTTTTGAGATATTTTGAATTTCCAATTACAACTCCTTCCATACATACCTGAGCTCTGCTCGAAAGTACGCTGGCTATCAGTAGAGGTATAACGATGTATTTCATAACCTTTTTTGGAACAGGCATCAAAAATAATGCCGCGAGCAAATAGATTAATCATCAATTAAACAAGTTATGAGTCTATTTGTTATTCTTTTGCTTTAAGTTTTGGCTGGAATCATAAGCTTTTTATGAGGCATTTAATTATGAAGCTATTCGAAGCAAAAAGAATAATTGATTTATTCCTGATTTTCAAATATATAAGATATAAAATATATAACGTTTTATTTCACAATTCGAGCGATATAGTTATACCGAAATTGTGGTTTAACTGAAAAAATAACATGAAATTAATAAAAGCAAATGAGAGAGGATATTTTGATCATGGCTGGTTGAAAACATTCCATACTTTTAGTTTTGCCGATTATTACAATCCTGATCGGATGTATTTTGGTAAGCTTCGCGTGGTTAACGATGATATAGTACAGGGATATCATGGTTTTGCCGAACACACCCATCAGAATATGGAAATAATTTCTATTCCATTATCAGGAAAACTGGAGCATAAAGATTCCACAGGTGAGAGCGGAATTATAATAAAAGGAGAAGTGCAGGTAATGTCGGCAGGAACTGGTGTACTGCATTCGGAAAAAAATCCTGTAGCAGAACCAGTGAATTTTATACAGATATGGATTTATCCTGATAAAAATAATGTGGAACCTCGCTATGAGCAAAAAAAATTTGAAGAATCTGGGTGGATAAATAAACCTCAACTGCTGGTTTCACCCAATTCAGCGGAAGGAAGCCTCTGGATTCATCAGAAAGCTTTCCTTTCGCGTCTTAAAATTACGAATCAGCAATCTTTTAGCTATAACTATTATAACGAAAATGCTAATGGCTTATTTTTATTTGTGCTGGAAGGAAAGGCTGTAATTGGCGATGTTACATGTAATCGACGTGACTCCTTAATGTTCGAACCCGGAGAAATTCCGGAAATTATTCCACAGGAAGAGATACAATTACTTTTTATTGAAATACCGATGTAATTATTATGATGTGAATTTCTGAATGATTCGATAAAAAAATTAGAAATACTGTCCCCATCCTATTACCAGTCCACCTTTATCCCAATAAAGCATATCGTAACCGTAATCGATTGTAAGAATAGCATTATAGGCTTTTTTGTAAATAAAACGTATGCCTATACCGGAGAATATCTGGTCGGGTCTATAATTATTACTATTATCAGATAGTTCCGGCATTTGAGGAATACATCCGGCATCGGAAAACGCAACAAGCTGAATTCCTGCGATGGGATTTTCAAAACAGGTATACCGATACTCAAGATTTAATAATCCAATAGCATTTCCACGAAAAGCACGATACCCTATTCCTCTGAACGAATAATAGCTATCGGCAAAAAAAGGATAAAATACTTTCCTTTTTTCATTTGAAATTCCTGCCAGAATCCGAACGGCTAAATTGCTACGCAATCCTATACGGGCATAGTACAGAAATTCATCATACACGAGTACGACAGAATTATTTTCAGGGTTGTATGGTACTTGAAGTGATACGTACATCCTGTTTTTCCAACCGTTAATATAAAAATATCGGAAATCGAGTTTTTGTATCTCATGCTTCAAAAAAAGAACCTGATTCAATCTCTGAATAAAAATTACAGTATCTTCGGTTAAACTGATAAGATCAGAATTATCGGCCATTTCATGACGAATGGATGTACCAAAAGTTATTTCGTTTTCGAATTGGAATTCGTAACGCGTTGCTAGGCTTAAATCAAAATATTTAATCAGAATTTGAGAATTCGAACTATAATTCTCAATGCTTGGAAGATTTCGTAACTGTAACTCCATTCCCCATTTCGATGCAAACAGATAAGGATTACGGAATATAAAGTGCATGGTATGCCTAGAATTATATTGGTAATAGCCATAGATATACATACCTTTTCCAGCCAGATTCGATTCCATCAATCCTCCTCCTATCCAGAAATTGTTTTTGGTAATTCCAAAATCTCCAACAGGTAGTAAAGTATAGCGCTCTTTAATAGCGTAAATGAGGGATAAACCGGAATCGGAAAAAGCCAGGAGCGCTTCGGCATTCATAACAGGTGCCAGATTCCTTAATTTGCGCAAATCGTTGTTAATTTTTATAGAATCGAGACTTTCTCCTATCCGGGTTGTAGTAAATCGATTCAAATATGAACTTTTCGTTCTGGAATTGCCTTTAAATTGAATTTCACGAATTGAATACTGAGAATAGCCTTGTAAATGAAAGCCAATAATTACATTGAATAATATGATGAACCTCAGAATTTTTCCGATATTTCTTTTTTTTAACAACAAATTTTCTGGTAAGTTACGGAGATAATGCTCTATTTTACTGTATTATTAAATTTACTGATTTTGTAGAAATTTACACGAATCAGTTTTTTACGCTATGTACCCGAATGAAATTTAAATACACAAAATCATAACGGATTCTTAGTATAAATATTCTTCAACAATTATTCTATAATTTCGGTGCCATTGTCAAATAATTTCTCTTCCATCAAATCTCCTTCTTCATTATAAAGCTTCCAGCTTCCGTCAGGTTTATCTGCCTTGAATTTTCCACGGACTTTTAATGTACCATTGGAATAATATTCCTTAAAATTTCCATGTTTTAGTCCATTTTTTAGTTCCACTTCAAACTGGATATTCCCATTATCGCATAAGACATTCATTTTTTTATCATCGAGATCGTTTATTATAATTTTCGGCTCATACCATTTTGGAACTTCTTCTTTGACTTCAATCTGAGGTATATCAAAATTAAAAAGTTGTAGAAAAGCATTTGCATCATAACTCATTTGAGAGAAATCATTTATTACTTCTTCATATTTGGCTTTGATAGTAAGATGTAGCAGATTATCTTTATTTTTGATCTGAATTCCTGCCTGGGGAAAATGTGTTATATAGGGCTTGTTTTTGCTAAGTTTTTGCCAGGTCTCAGCACCAACAAATGCTTTCAAATTATTATAAATAACTGGGAGGTCGATATAGGTATAAACACTGTTTTTTCGGCTAAATTCCTTAGCAAAATCGTTATATTCACTAACATTCGCCAGGGTATTTCCCTTATTATAATCATCTATTATATTTTTGAGTGTTTGAGGATGGTTACTGAAAATGACATATTTATTAATTTGTGTATAATAGGGCTTTTCAATTTTATCAAGCAACCTTCCAAACAATAGTTTTATCAGCCCGGGGAATGAGATATAAGTAATATTAAAGCCTTCGTAGGGTACTGTTTTAATTTTAATAGGCGAGTTTTTCTCAATCTGACGTCCGACAAATTCAAGATTCTGTTGGGGAGCCCTCTTGTTCTTAGCCTTTATTATTGCTGCAAATTCATTATTTCGTCCGAGGTTTGAAGGTTGTGTTTGTAGCAGTACAATTTCATCATCAATCCAGCTAAGAATATTTTCATCAACACTGATCTTAAACTTTTTCTCCAGTTTTTGAAGTGTATTACTGTATTCTTCATATTCTTTAGGATCGAGTTTAAGCAACGAATTTTTAAAATATTCGGGTGCATTTTCGATGCTGATTTTTAATACCGATGCTACCCGGGCGGGGATGACTTCCAGGCTTTCTAATCCGCCTTCTCCTGCTTCAAGTATGGATGAGTAAAAGCTGGCTGTTGAGTCATTAACATCGGTATATCCTTCCAGACTAATCATTCCCTCGGGATTGATTGAAAATGAAAAAGCTGAATATGTTAGTTCGTGGTTTAGTTTGCTTATGCCTTCCGATGTTTTTCCTAGAATTGATTTAAGATATTGAGGTAGATATTTATAACACAGATATACATTAAACAATCCTTTTCCTGATATGCGTTTGGATACATTAATGAACTGAAGATCGCGACCAAGAGTCATTTTATCCATTTCATCGAGTGAAGCCTCAACCAAAAGATAGTTTGTTGAAAATATAAGTTTATCGTGGATAAAGCTGAAAATATACATTTCGCCCGAACTCCTATCGAACATTTCATAAATAGTAATCTGATTATATAATCGCTTGGTTATTGGATAATCTTTACCCAATATAGAAGTCAGAATTTTTTCAGGATTGCGGATGCGGGATATTTTCCCCATATTGATAATATATAGATTATCGTACTTCCCGGGAAGGTATTCGTGAATGCTCATCATAACCTTACGCTTTCCAACTATCCGAAGTAAAAACATTTTGTTGCTGAGCAGTGAATCGAGGTATTGAATATCACGATTCAATTCGGCTAATGCTTCTATATTACTGATAGTTTTCCAGGCTTGGCTGTGTATTATTTTGCCCCATGTATCGAATATTGCTTCCGATTCAACAATTAATGCGGCATTTTCAGGAACCAGATATATAGATTGATAAGATGATTTGCCTGAAAGAAAATAGCGATAGGCACCAAATAGAATTCCAGCAATAATTATAATATAAATTAGGATACGGATAAACTTTTTCATGACAGTTTAAACTATATTGGGTTATATCTTAATTGATGTTCCAAGATAATCATAATGATTACCGGATGCAAGTAACCAACATCTGAAACCTGCTTTTTGCTAAAATCATAGAAGATATTTTGCTGCAGTTCTAAATTTGATTTCCTCATGAGAAAAACTTATACATTAAGATACTCTTACATTTAGGTATCAAATTTATTCTAATATAGCAATAGCTCTTATGGGAGAGCCATCAGTATCTTTTATTTTCAAAGGAAGAAATGAAAAAAGTATGACATCTTCGGGTAGCAAGCTTAAATTACATAAATTCTCAATTAATATGAATCCACTTCTTAATAAGGTATTATGATTTGGTAACTCAACACTATTAAAATGATCGAAGGAAGGAGCATCGATCCCTACTCCGCTGAGAGATAAATTACTGATAAATTCAGCTGCTTCGTAAGTAAGTATTGGATAATTATTGAAGTAATTATTGTTATTCCAGTAGCGATCCCATCCTGTACGAAAGATAAGAAAATCAGGTTCGATCTTGTTTGCTATTGAATTTTTAATAACTGATTTCTCAATAGAATTACTATTAGTACAATCAATTACAAGCCCTTTACCAAAGAATGATTTTATTGAATACTGATCTAATGTTTTACCATCAGAAAGAATATGAGCAGGAGCGTCGACATGAGTGCCGGTATGTGTTGAAATATTTATTTCGAGTTCGTTAAATCCATTTTCAATTATCGTGGCTATATTTAGCAGAGATGGCTTCTCCGAACCCGGATAAATAGTCATATCTTCACTTATTGTATGACTCAGATCAATTATCTTCGAAATCATTAATGGTATCTTTATCGGAAAACAATACAAAAGTGAAAAAACTCTCCGAAATGCCCAATATAGGAAAAGTACTCGAAAAAAAGCTGACGAGAGTTGGTATATATTCTCCTGCAGAATTGATTGAAATAGGTAGCATTTCTGCTTTTCAGCGTATTCTAACAATCGATCAGAATATTGGTATTAATATGCTTTATGCGCTTGAGGGAGCCATAAGGAATGTTCGTTGGCATATTTTAGGTAAAAGCATAAAACAGGAACTGCTGTATTACTATCGGATAATTAAAAATCAGGATAAATAAAAAATTCAGGGCAAATTAGTTTACAAGTAACTTACTCATCTTCGTCGGCTACTTCATCATCGGCAATTTGTAAGTTATCGAGACTTTCAAATCCGTCAGATTCCGAATCGGTACTTTCATACTCGTCTTCTTCTTCAGGAGCCACGGTTTTAGGCATTCGGATAAGATAATAAGTATCTTCAGTTTCAAGAGGGAGTCCCGAAGCTAACTCACCTGTTGGAGTTTGGAACGTAATCAGATTGTCTTCATAACCATCAGGATATTCACTTTTAATAAGTGTAAGCATTTCAACTGATAGTTGCTCGAATTTCTTGATTATTCTTTTTTTACCCACTTTCTAAAAGAATAATTGGTTATACTTGATTAATGAGGTTTATATTCTATTCATCTGATCAAATGTATATAATTTTTTTTTTCAAAAAATAGCCTTATAAGTTGAAAAATCGATGATTTTTATTACCTGATCTTCTAAGTTATTAATCATTAGGTTTTTATTCAACAAAAACTTAACAATTTAATTTAAAAATTCACTATGCAAGCTTATGGTGGTTTGACGGTTGAATGACTTGAATGCTGATGACTTTTTTATATATTTACATCGCTTTTTAATATTAATTCAATTTACATGAAACTTCCTTCGCATTGTAAATCCATTGATGATATACGTAAAGCGATAGATGCCATCGATATGGAGATAATATCGCTTTTGGGTAAAAGGTATAGATATGTAAAAGAAGTCGTTCGTTTTAAAGAACCCACTGAGGAGAGCATTATTGCTAAAAACAGATTCAATTCAGTTATAGCATCGCGTAAAGAACTGGCAAAGAAGGAAGGTCTCGATCCTGATATAGTTGAAACAATTTATAAAGAGTTATTACATCATTTTATTTCGGAAGAACGCAAATTGATAAAGGACAAATTGCATACTTAATTTTTTAAATATGTTTAGAGAAGAAATAAAGGTACTGGATTGTACTATACGTGATGGCGGATTAATGAATAACTGGCATTTTACCGATGATTTTGTTAAGGCAGTTTATCAGGCTTGTGTTGCATCGGGAATTGATTATATGGAGATTGGATATAAGAGTAGTGAAAAGGCTTTTTCGCGCGATGAAGTTGGTTGCTGGAAATTTTGCGATGATAAAGATTTGAGGCGTATTGTAGGAGAAAACGATACGGATTTAAAACTTTCTGCAATGGCAGATATCGGCCGTATTGAACCTGACGATATTGAACCTGCAGAAAACAGTGTATTGGATATGATTCGGGTAGCAGCCTATGTACATCAAATGGATAAGGCAATTTATCTGGCCGAACATTGTATTGATAAAGGCTACGAAGTAACAATAAATCTTATGGCAATTTCAACCGTAATGGAACGAGATCTGGAGGAAGCACTTGATGATGTTGCGAAATCACGGCTTCCTATTTTCTACCTTGTCGATAGTTTTGGCAGTTTGTATTGCGAACAAGTTGAGCGCCTGGTTAAGAAATACCAAAAATATTTACCTGATAAAACCATTGGTATTCATATGCATAACAATATGCAATTGGCCTTTTCAAATACTGTAACCGGTATAATTCACAACTGCAATATGCTCGATGCTTCTTTTCTAGGAATTGGCAGGGGTGCAGGCAATTGCCCTCTCGAATTGTTATTATCGTTTCTCAAGAATCCTAAATTTAAACTACGTCCTATACTTAAGGTTATACAGGATTATATGTTTGACATGCAAAAGAATATCGAATGGGGATATTATATACCATACCTCATTACAGGTGCTATGAATCAACACCCCAGAAGTGCCATGAAATGGATGAATGGAGATAATAAAAAAGATTTGGTAGCATTTTTTAATCAGATGAATGATAAACAAGATCTTTAGCACCGCTAATTAAAACATCGCTGGTTTATCTCAATCTAAGTTAAAGTTATTTCGCCTTATATGGTATGTTTGCCTCACTGTGCAATAAAAGCAGGAGCGATATTCGTTGTAAAAAACTGTTTCCAGCTTTCTTTATCGGAAAAATAGAAGCCCTGGAGAAGTAACTGATAGGTTATGTTATTCTGACGGAACTGAAAATAATTTCCTGCAGGTTCATCTTTT
>CAYMQP010000025.1:0-21567 GCA_964392505.1 uncultured Bacteroidales bacterium | reverse complement strand
GTTGC
The DNA here is from genome assembly GCA_964392505.1 of uncultured Bacteroidales bacterium. GTDB lineage: Bacteria > Bacteroidota > Bacteroidia > Bacteroidales > UBA10428 > UBA10428. The sequence goes on along the minus strand of CAYMQP010000025.1, from coordinate 21,562 downwards.
AGTATATCACTTTTTAACAAAACTGCAAATTATACTAAAACATAGTTACTGGTAGAAAACGGCATTTTTAATCTATTTTTTTTATCTCAACCAAGTATTTTTTTTCTCTCCCCTGCCTTTTGATAAAATTCAGAATATAAACGATAAAAAGATGTTATTGTCTCATATTCAATATTTTGTCTATCTTTATTAATATTTCATTAAACATTATATAAATTTAGTATTGTTATTTATATGTTATTTAGAATCATTCTAAATAATGCTGTTTTCTTCTATATTTAATAGATGTATCAGATTTTTTCTTATTTAAAATAAGCTTAAAATGAAGGGTTTTGCATAGTATGTAGATTTGGTTGATGTTTAACTTTTTCATATTTTTGTTAAACATTTAAAAATTGATAACTATTAAAAACCAGTGATATGACAGCAGTTGAATTTAATTACCAGTTAACCAATCTTTCAAGTAATCTTGAGAGATTTGCGTTAAGTCTTACTTCCAATTCGGAAGATGCAAAAGACCTTCTTCAGGAAACATTTGCCAAGGCAATTACTTATAGGGATAAATTTGAAGAGAATACTAATCTGAAGGCCTGGACATTCACGATTATGAAAAACACCTTTATTAATAATTACCGACGAAATGTTAAAGCCAATACAACGTTCGACAATACGGATGACCTGTATTATTTGAATTTAAATAACGAATCGGAATCACATACGCCAGATACTGAATATTCAGTAAAGGAAATTCAAAAAAGTATTGAAGAATTAACCGATGAGTTCCGTCTTCCCTTTATAATGCATACGCAGGGATACAAATACAAAGAAATCGCGGAGAAACTCAATCTTAAGATTGGAACCGTAAAAAGTCGTATTTTTTTCACCCGTAAAAAGCTAATGGAAAAACTAAAGGATTATAATATGAATTAATGTGTTATAAATACAGTTAACACAAAAGTGGAATACCAGTATTAACTTAATTTACTATTGATCGTGACACCACAAGATAATATATTAAAGGCACGTTTAAACGGAAACGCCGAAAAATACAATGAGTTTCTCAGAATAATTGGTAATAATCATTCGGCTTCAGTTACTGAAACTCCTCTACGTGCCGATGCATTTCAACTGGATGACCAGGCAAAAATCGATAAAATTTCCTGGCATTTTCAGAAAATCATGGAAACCCTTGGGCTTGATCTAAACGATAATAGCCTGAAAGGAACACCTATGCGTGTAGCCAGGATGTTTGTTGACGAGATTTTTAGCGGATTGAATCCTAAAAACAAACCGGGAGTAACTCTGTTTGAAAACAAGTTTCAGTATAACCAGATGCTGGTTGAAAGGAATATTAAGGTGCACTCATATTGTGAACACCATTTTGTTCCTATCATCGGAAAAGCACACGTAGCATACATATCAAATGGTCATGTTATTGGTCTATCGAAAATCAACCGCATTGTTGAGTATTATGCAAAACGGCCTCAGGTACAGGAAAGACTTACAGAGCAAATAGCAAAAGAATTAAAAGAGGTTTTGCATACCGAAAATGTTGCAGTACTTATCGATGCCGATCATATGTGTGTTGCTATGCGCGGAGTTGAGGACCATGGTAGTTCAACCACCACCAGTAGCTTTCATGGAAAATTCCTTGAACGCGATTATCGAAACGAATTTCTTACATACGTTTACAACCAAAATAAGTAGGTATTAGGGTTTAGATTAGTATAACAAAAGCTGTGAATTTATCACAGCTTTTGTTTTTTATAAAATCAGGTGACATCTATGTGTTAAATTGAAAATTCTTTAAATACAGTATGCTACCATTTAATTTCTGTTTCGTAATTATTTATATTTTTGCAGCACAAAAGTGGAAATCAATGAATGTAAATTCGAGGTATGGTCTTAGAGGTGTATCTACGCAAAAGGAGGATGTTCATAAAGCTATCGAAGAATTTGATAAAGGCCTGTATCCGAATGCTTTTTGTAAAATACTCCCTGATTTTCTGACCGGCGATCCGGAATACTGTACCGTTATGCATGCCGATGGAGCAGGTACAAAAACTTCGCTTGCATACGTTTATTGGTGCGAAACCAGCGATTTATCCATTTGGAAAGGTATCGCAAAAGATGCCGTAATTATGAATATCGATGATTTGCTATGTGTTGGAGCGACTAATAATATCATGTTGTCATCAACCATCGGACGCAACAAATTAAAAATTTCGGGCGATGTTATTATGAATCTGCTCAAAGGATTTGATGAACTTATTACAAAACTAGCCGGTTATGGTGTGAATATTTTTCTTACCGGAGGTGAAACAGCTGATATTGGTGATCTCGTCAGAACAATTGTAGTTGACTCCACCATGACATGCAGATTGAAACGAAACGAAGTTATCGAAAACAATATCCAGCACGGTGACGTAATCGTTGGTTTAGCATCATATGGAAAAGCAAGTTATGAGGATGAATATAATAGCGGAATCGGCAGTAACGGTCTTACCTCGGCCCGGCATGACCTTTTCCACAATTACCTGGCAATTAAATACCCTGAAAGTTTCGATGACCTGATACCTAAATCCCTTGTCTATACGGGCAACTTCAATCTAACTGATGCAATTCCCGGTATGGATATTGATGCAGGAAAATTATTACTTTCAACCACACGCACCTATGCCCCAATAATTATCCCGGTATTAAAAGAATTACGCCCCTATATTCATGGAATGATACATTGTTCGGGTGGTGCACAAACCAAAGTCATGAAATTCGTTAAAAATCTGCATATCATTAAAGATAATCTACTCCCTATCCCACCCGTTTTTACCTTAATTCAAGAGCAATCTGGCACGGAATGGCACGAAATGTTCGAAGTATTTAATATGGGACATCGGTTCGAAATTTACTTGCCGGATCAATATGCACAAGCTGTGATTGATATATCGAAAAGTTTTAATGTCGATGCACAGATTATCGGACGGGTTGAATCATCCGGAAGCAACAGGCTGACTATCAAGAGTAAGTATGGCGAATATATTTATTGAATTAAGAGAACATGGCAACAAATTTAATTCTCGATAAGCTTGAGGGTGTAAACAAACGCTTTGAAGAGGTAAATCATTTGTTGATGCAGGGAAGTGTTATGAATGATATGAAGCGGTATGTGCAGCTCAATAAAGAATTCAAAGAGCTTGAACCCATAATCGATGCCTATAAGAAATATAAAAACCTGCTAAGTAATATCGAAGATGCTAAGAAAATATTAGCTGCGGAGAAAGACGAGGAAATGCGCAACCTGGCAAAAGAGGAGCTGGATATTTTATATGAAAAGACTGAACCGCTGGAAGAGGAGATAAAAATACTCCTGTTGCCTGCCGATCTGGAGGACGATAAGAATGCGGTTTTAGAAATTCGTGCCGGTACTGGTGGCGACGAAGCCAGTATCTTTGCAGGAGATTTATTCCGGATGTACAGTAAGTTTTGTGAATGGAAGGGATGGAAAATGGAAATAAATACTTTTACGGAAGGTACTGTTGGAGGATATAAGGAAATAATCCTAAATGTTACAGGTGAGGGGGTTTACGGCATATTAAAATATGAATCGGGAGTGCATAGGGTACAGCGAGTTCCTCAGACCGAAACACAGGGAAGGGTGCATACCTCAGCTGCAACAGTTGCTGTACTGCCCGAAGCCGATGAATTTGATATTGAAATTAAAGCCGATGATGTAAGAAAAGATACCTTCTGCTCTTCAGGCCCCGGCGGACAATCCGTCAATACCACATATTCTGCTGTCAGGTTAACCCATATTCCATCAGGTATAGTTGTTACTTGTCAGGATGAAAAATCACAGTTGAAAAACCTCGATAAGGCGATGAAAGAACTTCGTACCCGTTTATATAATCTTGAATACCAGAAACGTCTCGATGCCTTAGCTGCTAAACGAAAAACCATGGTATCAACGGGCGATAGGTCGGCTAAAATTCGCACTTATAATTATCCGCAGGGTCGGGTGACCGATCACCGTATTAATCTTACACTTTATAACCTGAATGCTGTTATAAATGGTGATATCCAGGAGATTATCGATAAGTTACAAATGGCAGAGAATGTTGAGCGCTTAAAAGAAAGTGGATTAAATTGAACAAATAATGAATTGCACTGATCTTTTTTTAAAAATCCGACACAAAAAAAGCTACCTGTGTGTGGGCCTTGACAGTGCGTTGGAAAAAATTCCCGATCATATCAGAAAACTAAAAAATCCAGTATTTGAGTTTAATAAAAAACTAATCGATGCAACAGCTCCTTTTGCAGTTGCCTATAAATCCAACATAGCTTTTTACGAATGTCGAGGAGCCGAAGGATGGAAAGATCTTGAACTTACTGCCGAATATATTAAAACCAACTATCCCGATCAGTTTTTAATTGCCGATGCCAAGAGAGGCGATATAGGAAATACTTCTGCCATATATGCCAAAACCTATTTTGAGCATATGAATTTCGATGCGATTACAATAACCCCATATATGGGTAAAGATTCTGTTGCACCTTTTCTTACCTATAAGGATAAATTCATAATTATTCTGGCACTGACATCCAATAAAGGAGCTTCCGATTTTCAGTATTTTAGTTCAGGCAAAGGGGAATATTTATTTTCCGAAGTTATTCGGAAATCGAAAGAGTGGGGTGATAAAGACAATATCATGTACGTTGTAGGAGCTACTAAAGCATCAATGCTTGATCTCATTCGCAAGCAGATTCCTGATCATTTCTTGCTGGTACCGGGAGTTGGTGCACAGGGCGGAAGCCTGGAGGAGGTATCGAAACATGGATTAAACAGGCAATGCGGACTTCTTGTAAATGCATCACGATCGATAATTTTTGCCAGTAGCAGCACCGATTTTACTGAGAAAGCTGCAAATGAAAGCCGATTATTACAACAACAAATGGAAAATCTTCTTAGAGAATCAGATTTGCTCTGATGTTTTCATTTTCTCCTGTATTTCTTATCTTTAGACACAAACACATTACGAATGCAGGAAGCGCTATTACACTATATCTGGAAAAATTCGTTATTTGAACAAGTAGAATATATTGCCGACACGGGTGAAAAAATCAAAATCATCGAACCTGGCATACATAATCATGATAGCGGACCGGATTTCACAAACGCGAAAATTAAAATCGATGGTACAATTTGGGCTGGTAATGTAGAAATTCATACTCAGGCATCAGAATGGTATAGCCACAACCACCATTCCGATAATAACTATAATAATGTGATTCTGCATGTTGTTGCCTCCAATAATAAAGCTTGTTTTAACTCCAAAGGAAGGCAGATACCTTCAATCATCATAACTGCTGATGAAATTATCGAAAGCCGATACAAAGAACTCATTGAAAGCAAAAATGCCATTCCCTGCTCAAATTCAGTTTACAAAATCGATTCCACGAGGAAATCGCTGTGGTTAAGTGCTTTAGCTGTAAAACGGTTGGAACAAAAAAGTAATTATTTTAATGAGTTGCTTTCATATACTAAAAACAGCTGGGAAGAAGCCTTATTTATTCACTTAGCACGAAGTTTCGGATTAAAAACCAATGCATTACCTTTCGAGCTATTGGCAAAATCGATTTCACTTAAATATCTGATCACACACCCAGGTAACACATTGCGTAACGAAGCGCTACTATTTGGGCAGGCCGGATTTCTTGAGGAAGACCCTCTGGACGAATATCAAAGCAAACTGAAAAAAGAGTATGAATTCCACAGGAACAAATACGATCTCAAAACTATCGACAAACAGCTTTGGAAATTTATGCGCCTCAGACCAATGCATTTCCCGACTATCCGGATTGCTCAACTTAGCGATTTATTATCAAAGCGCTCAAATTTGCTATCGCAAACATTAGATTGCAATCATATTACTGAATTATATTCCCTATATGGTTGTGGAGTTAGAGACTACTGGAAGAATCATTTTACATTCGGTAAAGAATCCTCTCCTTGTAAAAAGGATTTAGGCATTAATACCCTAAATGTAATAATTATCAATACAGTAGTGCCTCTGTTGTTCGTGTATGGGAACTCGAAAAACCGAAACAACATAAAAGAGAAAGCTATTTATTTTCTTGAACAAATACCCCCGGAGACAAATCGCATCACAAAAATGTGGAAAAAGCTAGATTTAATTCTAAAAAACGCTGCCGAAAGCCAGGCTTTGATCGAGTTAACCGAAAGTTATTGTGCTAAAAAACATTGTCTCAATTGTCAGATCGGGCATTTATTACTAAATATCGGAAAATCATGAAACGTGAAACCCTGAAAAATGCCTATATAGCTTTAGGATTGTTAATTGGAATTATCCTAATTGGCGTTACAGGTTACATGATCATTGAGAAGTTCCCGTTTACCGATGCCTTTTTCATGACGATAATTACTATCGCCACAGTGGGCTTTCGGGAAGTACATCCACTTTCGGAAGCTGGCATGTATTTCACTGCATTTCTTATTGTATTCAGTTTTGGTATATTTGCTTACGCGGTAACTACTTTTACCCGTTATGTTGTTGATGGCGCTTTGGGCCATTATTATAAAAGCAGACTTGTGAGAAATAAGATTCAAAAATTAAAGGATCATGTTGTAATATGCGGCTATGGCCGGAATGGCCGCCAGGCTGTCCAGGAGTTACTTGATCATCATGCTAAAATTGTTGTTATTGAACGAGATGAGCAAATAATGGAAAGAATTCTGGAAAATCCCGGATTGCTTTATATTCATGGCGATGCAACACGCGATGTTACCTTAGAAATGTGTCGTTTAGATCGTGCCAAAGCTTTAATAACCACACTCCCGGTCGATGCCGATAATTTATTTGTTGTCCTTACTGCCCGCGAAATAAATCCAAGCCTTAAAATCATCAGTCGAGCCTCCGACGAACATTCCGATCTTAAACTTAAACGTGCAGGCGCCACCAATATCATTATGCCCGATCGCATAGGAGGGCAGCGTATGGCCAAACTGGTTACACAACCTGATGTTGTAGAATTCCTCGATTTCCTGATGCTCCAGAGTCCCGAAAATGTAACTCTCGAAGAAATCAGTTGTAATCGGTTACATAGTTACTTCCAAGGTAAATCGATACGTGAACTCGATATACGTAATGAGTCAGGTGCCAACATAATAGGTTTGAAACGAATTGATAACTCTTACATTATCAATCCATTACCCGAAATTTTATTATCAAGTAGCGATAAACTTTTCGCCCTGGGTACAAGAAATCAGCTGGCTCGCTTGCGCAAAATACTTATTGAGGGAGAAGATAATTAAGAGATTTGAAGTCCAATGTTAAATGTTTAATGCCTGCTTATTGGTGGAAAGGTTTAAAGTCTGAAGTTCAAAGTATAGGATTTGGAGTTCTTAATTTAGTATTTATATCCGATCTGCAAAATTGAAAGAAAATGGCTCTATGCTTGAATAATTGTAAAAATTACATACCTTTGCACTTCTGTTTTTTCGGACAAAATTTTTAAAATTATTTATGTATTTAACAACAGAAACTAAGAAAAAAATTTTCGGCCAATATGGAAAGTCTAATACGGATACTGGATCTCCCGAAAGCCAGATTGCCCTATTTTCCCATCGTATTCGCCACCTTACTGAACACTTAAAAAATAACGTAAAAGATTTCAGCACACAACGTGCACTTTTAAAATTGGTTGGTAAGCGCAGGAGATTACTGGATTATTTAAGAAATAAAGATATTGAAAGATACAGGGCTATTCTAAAGTCACTTGATCTAAGAAAATAATTAAAGTTTAAGGGCAATTGAATAAATTGCCTTTTTCTTTTTCTTAAAGAAGGGGTAAATTACATATTTATTATCGGGCTGTGCTTTTAATCAAATTGAAATATTCAGCTCTTTATAAGAAATCATTAATCGTCAAACTAAAATGTACAAATCGATTATCAAAACTATCACGCTAAACGATGGAAGAAAAATTGAAATAGAAACGGGCAAACTTGCAAAACAGGCCGACGGTTCGGTCATTGTCAAGCATGGAAAGACTATGTTGTTAGGAACGGTAACCTGTGCCAAAGAAGCTAAAGAAGATGTTGATTTCATGCCTTTGCAGGTTGAATATAAAGAAAAATTTGCATCGGCAGGAAGATTTCCGGGTGGATTTTTAAAACGCGAATCACGCCCTGGTGATTATGAAATACTGGTTTCCCGACTTATTGATAGGGCGTTGCGACCTCTTTTTCCTGACGATTTTCATGCTGAAGTGTTTGTAAACGTTTTCCTGATATCGGCTGAGAAAGATATAATGCCCGATGCCCTGGCAGGACTTGCAGCATCGGCAGCGCTCGCAGTATCAGATATCCCTTTTAACGGTCCTATTTCAGAAGTACGTGTTGCCCGAATCAATGGAAAACTGGTTATTAATCCATCCTTTACTGAGCTGGCAAATGCCGATCTTGATATCATGGTTGGTGCTACAATCGATAACATACTCATGGTCGAAGGAGAAATGGATGAAGTATCCGAAGAAGATATGCTTAAAGCTATAAAATATGCGCACGAAGAAATAAAGAAGCATTGTAAAACACAACTGGAATTGACTAAAGAGGCAGGGAAAGAAGAAAAAAGAGAGTACTCGCACGAAATAAATGATGAAGAACTTCAGAAATTGGTTCACGAAAAAACTTACGAAAAAGTATATAAAATAGCCAAAACTACACCTGGAAAGCAGGAAAGACATAATGCACTTGATGAGACCAAGGAAGATTTCACTGAATGGTATACATCAACTCTGCCGGAAGGCGAAGAACCAGACGAACTGCTCATTAACAGGTATTTTCATGAGGTTGAAAAGAAAGCCGTACGTTCCCTGATTCTTAATGAAAAAATTAGGGTCGATGGCAGAAAAGTCGATGAAATACGACCCATTTGGTGTGAAGTCGACTACCTACCTGCTGCTCATGGTTCAGCTTTATTTACACGTGGTGAAACACAATCGCTCACAACAATAACACTTGGCACCAAACTCGACGAAAAAGTTATTGACGAAGTTCTGATTCAGGGTACAGAAAAGTTTGTATTACACTATAACTTTCCTCCTTTTTCTACCGGCGAAGCTAGACCACTTAGAGGTACAGGACGAAGGGAAATAGGGCATGGTAACCTGGCCCACAGGGCATTGAAAAGGATGATTCCCGAGGAAAATGCTTATGCTATCCGGGTTGTATCCGATATTTTAGAGTCGAATGGTTCTTCATCCATGGCTACAGTCTGCGCCGGAACTCTTGCTTTAATGGATTCAGGCGTACAAATAAGGAAACCTGTCTCAGGTATTGCTATGGGACTTATTACTGATAGTGAATCGGCCAAATATGCCATCCTTTCCGATATACTTGGCGATGAAGATCATTTAGGAGATATGGATTTTAAAGTAGCTGGAACAAAAGATGGCATAACAGCAACTCAAATGGATATTAAAGTCGAAGGATTATCTTACGAATTACTTGCCGAAGCTTTACAACAGGCCAAAAAAGGAAGGTTGCACATCCTTGAAAAGATGATGGAAACCATAGATTCACCACGACCCGATTATAAACCTCATGTGCCAAGAATAGAGAAGCTGATTATACCAAAAGAAATGATTGGTCCGCTAATTGGTCCGGGTGGAAAAGTAATTCAGGAAATACAAAATGCTACTGGTTCAACAATAGTAATTGAAGAAATAGAAAATGTAGGAGTTGTTGATGTTTTTGCCGTTGATAAAGAATCAATCGAGGCTGCTTTGAAGCGAATCAGAGCCATTGTTGAAGTTCCGGAAATAGGTAAAATATATCAGGGCAAGGTAAAATCCATAGTTAGCTTTGGAGCTTTTGTTGAAATACTGCCGAACAAGGATGGGCTGCTTCACATATCAGAAATTGATTGGCGTCGGATACATAATGTAGAGGATGTATTGAAGGTAGGTGATACCGTGGAAGTCAAATTAATCGATATTGATGCTAAAACAGGTAATCTGAAACTCTCGCGGAAAGTTTTGTTGCAGAGACCAGAGAAATCGGACAGATCTGAAAGGCCTCATGAAGGTGGAAGTAGTAGATCGCATTAATACGCATAAAAAATAAACATTTTTCCGTAAACATCTTTCCTTTATAAATGCCTATGACAGTGTGGAGCGATGATTTTTATACCCGAATGGAAAAACTTCGGCATCAAATTTCAGCATCAGATTTTCGGTTTTATAATATTGGTCATCTACCCTTAATTGCAAGAAAAACCGAAGTACTATCTAAAAAATGTGCTATTTGTAAAAACAATATTAAAATACTCGATAGTTTTATCACTATACTTCCGGAATGTTTTCAATTTGCCGATACCAGAAAAATATTTGAACAGGAAAAAGCAAATATTGAAAAACACCTTCAGAAAGAACATAATATCAGGTACCCGAATTATTATTACTCAGCATATAGTTTAATTGGAGCCATTTCAGGTATTATTACAGGTGCTGTAATAAGCTTTTCAGTACTTGGTGCTTTAAGTATAAATTATCTTCTTATACCGGGAATAATCGGATTAGGTATAGGTCTGATAGTGGGTAAAAGAAGCGATCGAAAAAAATATCAAAATAATCTCCAGGTATAACTTATAATGTTTTCATAAATATATTTAAATGATATAACATTGATTTAAAGATTATTAGAATGGCTTATAAACTTAAAAACTTAAAATTCGTATAAAACAGGTACTAAAATATTCTTAATAATTTATTCCGTTGATAACTAAGCGGTTTTCTAATTTTTCTTATTTTAGCAAAAAGTTACAACCTCCCTAAAGGTTTACTTTTTTAATATTGAAAACATTACTATGTTTGTATGTAAGCATAAAAACATATTCAATCCAGCATCATTTAACTTTAAATTAAATAATTAATAAATCATGAAAAAACTTACGCTGAACCTATTAACACTTGGTGTTGCTGCCGTCGTGCTTAGCAGTTGTGGAGGCCTTAAAAAGATGGTTGAAAACTCCAGCACGGTTAAATACGATGTCACTCCGTCGCCACTTGAAACTCATGGTGGACAGGTAGAAGTAACCATTAAAACAACCTTCCCTGAAAAGTATTTTAATAAAAAAGCCGTTGTTACTGCCACTCCTGTTATTAAATACGAAGGAGGACAAACGGAATTTGAATCTACTACACTTCAGGGCGAAAGTGTAGAAGCTAACAATAAAGTTATTCCTTACGTGGGTGGTGATTATACTTTTACAGGAAAAGTTCCTTATGTACCTGAAATGCTTAAATCGGAGCTTGTAGTTGAAATGAGTGCGCAAATAAAGGATAAGGATCCTGTTCCTATTCCCGGCATTAAAATTGCCGACGGTGTTATTGCTACCTCAACCCTATTGAAGGTAGATCCAATGACAATTCTTATGGGCGATAAATTCCAGCGTGTTACTTCCGAATCGTACGATGCAGAAATTCTATATGTAATCAACAAATACGATGTTCGTAATTCGGAATTAAAGAAAGCTGAAGTTAAAGCTTTCCAGGATAATATCGCTATGGCTACAAAGGATACAAATGTTCAGATCAAGGGAGCTAAAATAGCATCTTATGCTTCACCTGATGGCGAGTACGATTTTAATGAAAAACTTTCCGGTAATCGTGGAACTGCAGCTGAAAGATACCTTACACGTCAGTTAAAGAAGATGAAAATTGAAGGTTACGATGTTGAAGGTTTTCTGAAGTCAGTTGATACTGCCGAAGACTGGGAAGGTTTCAAAGAGCTGATGGAAGCTTCTGATATTAAAGATAAAGAGCTGATATTACGTGTTCTTTCCATGTATTCCGATCCTGCTGTAAGGGAAAAAGAAATCAGAAACATTGCCGAAGCATTTGAAGTAATTAAAGTAGATGTACTACCTAAACTTCGTCGTTCCCAATTATCTGTTAACGTTGATAAAGTTGGCTATTCCGACGAAGAAATCAAGGCATTGGCTCAAACTAATATTGATACCTTAAATCTGGAAGAAGTTCTATATGCAGCAACATTAACCGACGACAATAATGAAAAACTGAGGATTTACAAAGCTGCTGCAGAAAAATATCCAAAATGTGTTCGTGCCAAAAACAATGTCGGATACGTATTGATGGATATGGGTAATCTGGCCGAAGCAAAAGCTGCCTTCCAGGAAGCTCAGGCAATAAAAGATATCGATGTTGTTAAGAATAACCTTGGTGCAGTTGCCTTGGCAGAAGGTGATCTGGAAACAGCTGAAAAACTCTTCACTTCAGCTATGGGAGCAGGCGATGTGGTGAATTATAACTTGGGTATCATTAAAACCATGCAGGGCGATTATACAGCAGCTGTAAATTATTTTGGTAATAAACCTTCATTCAATGCTGCTTTGGCACAATTACTTAATGGCGATGTTGACAAGTGTCTAACTACATTAGGCGAACTTGGTGATGTTGACGACGCTATGGTTTACTACCTGAAAGCTGTTGCCGGTGCACGGGGTAATAAAGAAGAAGTACTTATCAATAACCTGCGTAAAGCAGTTGAAAAAGATGCTTCACTTAAAGATTATGCCAAGAAAGATGCTGAATTCTTGAATTACACATCGAACGAAGCATTTGCCGGTATAATTGAATAAAAATATTTTGCCATCAAAAAAACGGCCTGATTTGCAGGCCGTTTTTTATTTTGTATAGATACAATATAATTTTTTAAAAAAATCCCATATCACGATTCCAGCACATACCGATATATTCAATGAATGCTTGGTACCGAATTGTGGTATTTCGATGCTAAAATCGCATTGATCGACTACCTCTTGCCTTACTCCCCTTACTTCATGTCCGAAAACAACAGCATAATGCTGTCCCTTAACAGGTTTAAAATCCTGAAGCATTATACTTTTCTCAGTTTGTTCTATGGCTGCTATCTGGTAACCTTCATTTCGAAGTTGATTAATAATCTTGAATGTTTCCTTATAATATTCCCATACAACTGTATGGGTTGCTCCAAGGGCCGTTTTATGAATATCCTTATGAGGAGGGACAGCTGTAATACCGCAGAGATATATTTTTTCAACCAGAAAAGCATCCGAGGAACGAAAAATCGATCCGATATTATGTCTACTCCTGACATTATCGAGTACTATACTTAGAGGTATCTTTGGGGTATTCTTGAACTCTTCAACAGTCAAACGATCCAGTTCCTCATTTCGTAGTTTTCTCATGATTCACAGTCAAATACCACTGCAAATCAACAAAAAAAAAATATGTTATTAAAGTATTTATTTCATCATACTTGGATAGGTATATTATTTTTGTAAGAGTGAAAAAATTGGATATTTTCGTAGCCCATTAATTTCTGTACCGATTATGAATATTCACGAATACCAGGGAAAATCTATTTTATCGAAATATGGAGTTAAGATACCCGAGGGCCGTGTAGCCTATACCCCTGATGAAGCAGGTAAAGCTGCACTGGAAATACAAAAATCAACAGGTACAGATACCTGGGCTGTTAAGGCTCAGATCCACGCAGGAGGCAGAGGGAAAGGAGGCGGAGTGAAAATAGCGAAATCGGTTAACGAAGTTAAAAATTACTCCTCTCAAATTATAGGCATGAATCTGATTACTCATCAAACTGGTCCTGAAGGTAAAAGAGTACAGAAAGTATTGATAGAACAGGGAATATATTATCCTGGTGAAACCCCTGTTAAAGAATATTACATGAGTATTCTTCTGAATCGTAATACAGGTCGGAACATTATTATGTATTCTTCTGAGGGTGGAATGGATATTGAATCAGTGGCTGAAAAAACACCGCATCTGATCTTTCATGAAGAAGTGGATCCGGGTATTGGGCTTAAGTCTTTCCAATCAAGAAGAATAGCATTTAATCTGCGACTTTCTGGTAATGCCTTTAAAGATATGACAAGATTTGTGTATTCGCTTTACAGAGCTTACGTAGAAAGCGATGCTTCCCTCTTTGAAATAAATCCTGTAGTAAAAACATCCGATAATAAAATTATTGCTGCCGATGCTAAAGTAAAACTCGATGATAATGCGCTTTTTCGCCACCCGGAATACGATGAAATGAGAGACATTACCGAGGAAGATCCTTCCGAAGTGGAAGCATCGAAATACGGACTTAATTTTATAAAACTCGATGGAAACGTGGGATGCATGGTCAATGGTGCAGGTCTGGCAATGGCAACTATGGATATCATCAAACTCTCAGGTGGTAATCCGGCTAATTTTCTCGATGTAGGAGGTACAGCAAATGCACAAACCGTAGAAGCAGGTTTCCGAATTATATTACGCGATCCTCTGGTAAAAGCTATCCTGATAAACATTTTTGGAGGTATAGTACGCTGCGATAGGGTTGCACAGGGAGTTGTCGATGCTTATAAAGTTATTGGTGATATAAAAATACCCGTTATTGTGAGGCTGCAGGGGACCAATGCCGAAGGAGGGAAAAAAATTATTGATGATTCTGGATTAAAGGTATATTCAGCTGTAACTTTACAGGAAGCCGCTAACTTAATTAAAACTGTTATGTAATTAATAAATATAGTATTAAGCAGAGATTATTAAAATTCTCAGTTGAGCTAGAGCAATTATTCGATATGTTTCCCTCTTTTCAGTATTAAATGTTATATAATTATCATAGTTTTGGTACACTGAATTGATTAAATAATTTCATACTCAGACACTAACTTTGAGTAACTGTTATGATTAAGTTACATAAGCTCATATTATATCATAGTATTTTTCCATTCGGATATACATAAAGTGTCGAATATATTTCCCTTCTATAATCGTTTTTAGAGCTTGATAGAATCAGTGTTTTTGTAAGACTAGATTTATTAATTGTAATACCTAAAACGTATCAATTTTATAGATTCCTTTGGTGCTAATCTTTATCATAAATTATTATATCTAATCTATTTATTTTAGGGTAATACGATTTTAAAAATATAACCTTATAAATAGAAACACTTAAACAGAAATACCATGTATAAAAGAAATATTATCATTATCGGGGCCGCAGGCCGTGATTTCCACAATTTTAATATCTATTTTAAAGACAATAAAAACTTCAATGTAGTAGCTTTTACCGCTGCTCAAATACCCGATATCGACGGCAGAAAATATCCTGCGGAGCTGGCCGGAAATTTATATCCTAATGGTATCCCCATTTTTACTGAAGAAGAACTTCCAAAAGTAATTAATGAGTTCAATGTACACGAATGTGTTTTTTCTTATAGCGACATACCTTACACAAAGGTAATGGCAGTTGGTGCAGTGGTGCTTGCGGCTGGAGCTAATTTTGTGCTTTTAGGTGGGAAAGAAACAATGATTAAAAGCACTAAACCTTTAATTGCTGTAGGAGCAGTCAGAACGGGTTGTGGTAAAAGCCAGACTTCGAGAAGGATAATTGAGATATTAATGCAAAAGGGACTAAAAGTTGTAGCTATAAGGCACCCAATGCCTTATGGAAATCTTATTGCCCAAAAGGTACAACGATTTGCCGAAGTAGATGATCTTAAAAAACATCGTTGCACCATAGAAGAAATGGAGGAATATGAACCCCATATTGTTCGAGGAAATGTTATTTACGCCGGAGTAGATTATGAGGCTATAATACGAGCTGCTGAAAACGATCCCAAAGGATGTGACATTATTCTATGGGACGGAGGAAATAACGACTTTCCCTTTTATAAACCCGATCTTATGATAACTGTTGTTGATCCCCACCGTGCAGGCCATGAACTAAAATACTATCCCGGAGAAGTCACTTTAAGAATTGCCGACGTAACTATCATTAATAAAATTGACAGTGCCGATGCAGAAGCCATACAACTCGTCAGAGAAAATATTGAGAAGGTTAATCCTAAGGCTATAATAATAGACGGGGCGTCACCTATTAGGGTTGTTGATCCTTCAATTATAAAAGGGAAAAGGGTTTTGGTAGTTGAAGATGGGCCAACCCTTACCCATGGTGAGATGAAAATTGGGGCAGGTACAATAGCTGCCAAAAAATATGGAGCATCCGAAATAATTGATCCGAGGCCATTCACAATAGGTAAACTATCAGATACTTTTAATTTATATCCGGAGATAGGAACGTTACTGCCCGCTATGGGGTATGGAAAAGAACAATTAAAAGATCTGGAAAAAACAATCAATAATACCGAATGCGACAGCGTGGTAATAGGTACTCCAATCGATCTGAACAGGATTATTAAAATCAATAAGCCAACAACAAGAGTTTATTACGATTTACAGGAAATAGGAGAACCAAATTTAAATACTATTCTTGAGAAATTTATTTCAAAGTTCGAACTACGTTGATATACAAATAGGATGATTTATAAGTTTGTTATTCAGAAGTGAAGTTAATTTCCCGGTGAGTTCCATCACAAAACGGCATCTTTTTAGAGTGCCCGCAACGACAAAATGATACCATTTTCATTTGTTTAAGTGTTCCACCCGATGAACTCACTATAGTAAATCTCCCTTTAACAACCAAAGGGCCGTTTTTCATAACTCTAACCTCTGTTTCAGGTTTAGTATTCGTTATCTTTATTTCAGAATCAAATTCAGGTTTTTTTTCGCTTTCTTCGCGGTTTATACCACTGGTTGTTTTGCCTGCAGATTCTATATCCTTATTATATTTTAAAGAAAGAGCCCCTGTGGGACACAGGTTTACCACCCTGATAATTTCTTCAGTTGGAGCGCCGTTCATATCAATCCAGGGTCTCTTCCTGGGATTAAATACCTCTATAAGTTCTCTGTAACAGGTTGTTACATGAATACATTTTAATGGTTTCCAATAAACAGTGATTTCGCCATTTGTATACTCTTTGTTACGTTTTCCATGCCTGTCGTCTTCCATTATATAACTGTTTTAATGCTTGGATAAAAAAATCCGTATTCTGATTTAAAAAGATACTCGATTTTAAAACTAATAATACGTAAATTCGTTTAATCTACATGAAATTTGGTATAGAAATTGATATTTAAGCCATATAATCTTTATTATGAGCCATAAGCTTTCCATAATACTTATATTACTATTTCTATTTCCAGTCTACAGCCTTTGCCAGGATACCTTAATACTATCCGAAGTAGATGTTCTTTATGGAGTCATTACCGATGGCGATACTTTATTGCTCTCAACTATTGAACCTGTCCATATTTTTCCGCGTCATAAATTCAAAACCAGAAGAGAATGGCGACGTTACGACCGGCTTGTCCGAAATGTTAAACGTGTATACCCTTATGCAAAATTAGCCGGAGCCGAGTATGATACGATTGCTGAACATATGCTAAGCTTAGACACTGAAAAAGAAAGAAGGAAATATATTAAGGAAGTGGAATCAGAAATTATGAATGAATATGAAGATGATCTGAAAAAACTTTCTATTACTCAGGGAAGAATTCTATTAAAACTTATCGATAGAGAAATAGGTGAAACATCATACGATCTCCTGAAAGAACTGAAAGGCACATTTAGTGCAGTCTTCTGGCAAACTTTAGCCCGTATATTCGGTCATAATCTTAAAAGCGAATTCGATCCGGAGGGTGAAGATAAGTTACTAAATGAAATAATGATCCTTCTCGAAAACGGACAACTCTGACTTTGTATTCTACCTGCCGATGCTCCGACTTTTTGTTGGTATCAAAATAGAACCCTCCCCGATTTTAAAGCAAATTCATGCCGATTTGAAAAAAACGTTTGAATTGGATCACATTAACTGGGTCGATCCTTTAAATTATCATATTACCCTTAAATTTCTGGGTGATGTGGAAGATTATTTTGTTAATTCACTGACCCTCGTGTTAGAACATATAGCTCAAAAATTTCCGATTTTTGCATTAAAATGCTATCGGTTAGGATATTTTGGGAAAAGAAATCAGCCCCGCATTATTTGGTATGGTTTTAAAAGACATCCTGTATTGGATAACCTTCAGGTATCTGTTGAAAAGGCATTAATTGATCTTGGATTTGAACCTGAGGAAAAGGAATTTCATCCGCACCTCACACTTGCCAGGATTAAAAGCATAAGTAATGCTGAAAGATTAATAGATTATCTTGAATCCAAGAATAAAAAAGTTGCTGGAGAATATAGAATAAGGGATTTTGAGCTTATTAAAAGTGATTTAAAATCAAGCGGCCCCGAATATACTGTACTACGAGAGTTTCATTTAAATACGTCAGATTCCCTTTCCTTTGATGATAATCAGCAGAGTATAAATTAATATTTTAATATCAACATAAAGCGACATGTTTTCGATATATAAAAGATCGAATTTCATTCGCTTAATCATCTGTTCAACGTTTTCGGCATAACCATATTTAACTTGACCCCACGAGGTAATACCCGGTTTTACTTTAAGTAACTGCGTATAATGAGGTGCTTTTTCAACTATTCGTTCAATGAAAAAGGGTCGTTCCGGCCGGGGACCTACTAACGACATGTCACCTTTCATAACATTATAAAAATTCGGAATTTCATCAAGACGCGACCTCCGCATAAATCTGCCAAACTTAGTAACTCTGGCATCCTCTTTCGATGAAAGTTCGGGGCCATTTTGTTCAGCATCTTTATGCATCGAACGAAATTTATAAATAATAAATGGCTTTCCGTTTCTGCCAACTCTTTTCTGTTTATAAAAAATAGGACCAGGTGATGATAGTTTAACACCAATAATTAAAATTAAAATTAAAGGTGAAAGTATAATCAGGGCAATCAGAGATAGCGTTATATCGACAAAGTTTTTAAGGTTTTGTTGCCAGGCTGGCATTAGGTGATGTGAAACCTCAACCAGTGGTGTTCCAAAAATAGCAGACATCCGTACTTTCCCAGTGAATATTTCGTACATACCCGGAATAGTCTTAATAGCTACATTGCTGTCGATAAGTAAATTTAAAATTCGTTCAATACTGCTATGTTCTGTATATTCCAAAGCGATAATAACTTCTTCGATTTTATATTCCTGTATTATATCTTTAACCTGATCGACATAGCCCAAATGTTGAAGTTTTTCGGCTAGCGGATATTCATTTCCATTACCATTGTTAACACTTATAAAACCGACAAAAATATTACCTGTTCCATGGTTCTGTTGTTCAGTTTCTTCATATATCTCCAAAGCTTTCTCGTTTCCACCAATTATCAGCGTGTTAAAACCAATTTGGCGTTTATGAATTTTATGCGTTGTATTGGTTGTTATTATTAATCGCGGAAAATAGGTGAATGTAAAATGAAATAGGTATAACGATATAAACGATCGATAATAATTAGAATAGTTAACAATCACATCATCGAGAAGTAATCCGAAAAACAAAATCAGTACACCTATAAAAGTAATTCGTAATGTATACCAGAGTTCAGCCAGTCTCGATTTCCGATAAACCTCCCTATAATATCCTGATGCGTAATAAAGAAAAATCCAGAAAATTGGAATAAAAACCAACCCCAGATAAAACCTTGTCCCAAATTCGACAGGTATTGGATAACCAAATTTCAGAGGTTCGATAAATAATTTACGGTATACATAAAAACATCCCCAAGCAAGAGAGGCTGCAAGAAGGTCTGCAATGAGATATTTAGCTAGCTGTAACTTTCGATTCATACTACGGTGAGATGCTCATCCATAATGCGGGAACAAATATAGAAATAATGTCTAACTCTTTAACTTATATTTGACTAAATCCACATTTACATCTACTAACAAAAAATGAAAATTAAACAAATTTCAGTACTGAAGTTTCAATAAAATGTAACATTGTTAATTATTGTTGCCACAAGCTGATAAGTTTCAATAAAAATTCCTTGTTTATTGAAAAAAGTAATAATTACTTTAAAGAAGATTTAAAGATTCTGATCAGAACTAATAGAGGATGGAGGATTCATTTCTGCACAAAGGGTTACGGAAAAAACTTGTAGAAGAGATAAAACAAAAAGGCATCCGCAACGAAGCCGTTCTGGAGGCTATTAATCGCGTTCCCAGGCATTTATTTATGGATAGCAGTTTTGTCCATTTTGCCTATAAAGATCAGGCATTCCCTATTGCGGCTAATCAAACAATATCGCAACCCTATACTGTTGCTTTTCAAACCGAATTACTCGATGTTCAGAAAGGAGATAAAGTTCTTGAAATTGGCACAGGATCAGGATATCAGGCTGCCGTGCTGCTTGAATTAGGAGCTAATGTTTTCACTATTGAGCGTCAGAAGGTTCTAAACATGGGTGCCCAAGGCTTGCTTCCCGAAATTGGTTACCGTCCTCATTTTTTTTATGGCGATGGTTTCGAAGGTTTACCTTCTTATGCCCCTTTTGATAAAATACTTGTTACAGCAGCTGCTGTGAAAATACCTGAAAAGCTTCTGGAACAACTTAAGCCAGGTGGAAAAATGGTAGTTCCACTAGGCGGTCGAAGTTCGCAGACCATGACGTTAATTGAAAAAATCTCCGATGAAAATATCAAAATATCAGAACATGGCGCTTTTGTTTTTGTTCCTATGCTGAAGGGTAAAGTATAAACATAATAGTTAGAATGATTGCCTTACAAAAGTTCGTTTTTAATCCATTTCAGGAAAACACCTATATATTATCCGATGAATCGAAGGAGTGTATAATTATCGACCCTGGAATGTATACTATTGAAGAACAAGAAGAGCTGGACAATTATATCAAAATCAACAGGCTTATACCCAAAGCCATCGTTAATACACATGGTCATGTCGATCATATTCTGGGTTGTCGATTCCTGAAGGAAAAATATAATTTGCCTTTTTATATTCATAAGCTCGAAACTAAGGTTCTGGAAACTTCATTACAGTTTGGCGATTTTTTCGGATTGCAGCTTAAAGAACCTCCAGCTCCCGACTACTTCCTCGATGAGACAAATGAATTCAGATTTGGTAATTCAATACTCGAACTATTCCATGTACCAGGGCATTCCCAAGGCAGTATCGCACTCTATTCCAGAGCGGATAAAGTAATACTAACAGGCGATGTACTTTTTTATGGTAGTATAGGACGTACTGATTTACCGGGAGGAGATTATAATACCCTGATTCAAAGTATTTGCGATAAAATTATGTCGTTACCAAAAGATTTTACTGTTTTTCCGGGGCATGGCCCAAAAACAACGATTCAATACGAATATGATACAAATCCTTTTTTAAATTACAGAGTATAATCATTTTTAATTAATCATTCAATTAAGTCTTACATATGTCAGCTGATAAGTTTATTACGCGTCATATTGGTCCACGTGAGAACGATATTAAAGACATGTTAAAAGAAATTGGAGTTGTTTCCATTGAAAAATTGATAGAAAATATCGTTCCATCCGATATACGACTCACGAAGACTCTCGATTTGCCCAACGGCATATCAGAATATCAGTATTTCAAACGAATTAAAAAAATTGCTTCAAAAAATAAGGTATTCAAATCCTACATAGGTACCGGATATTATAATACAGTATTTCCAGCTGTTATTCA
>CAYMQP010000024.1:6409-22081 GCA_964392505.1 uncultured Bacteroidales bacterium | reverse complement strand
TTGGCTGGAATGTCTTTAAAGTAAGATAGGTTTGAATATCATGCTTAATGCAATATAATAAGCTTACTTGTCATAATTCTCCTTATTGAGGAACAGTATAAACATCATTGAAGTTGATCCCGGGCTATCAAGTTCGGAAAATAAATTGGTCTAAATAAGTACCTTACTCAATATTAAATTTACCTTTTAAATTTCATTCGAATTGTATATTATACAGATTATTTTTTGCCATTCAGCCACTATCTCTTAAAAATTCAAATTTAAACTTCCCTGTTTTAATCATCATTTTACAAATTACAAATAGAAGATCGATTCCTATAGAAGACAAGCTTTACTAAAAGATAAAAAATTTTTATTATGCTACTATTGATAAATACTTGTAAAAAATGTATTTTGCGGGATAATTAAAAATTACAGGTCTTTTACATAAATAAGACAGTATTTACTGCAGGTGAAGAGTATTTCGAATTCTGGAAAAAGTTAACGAAAAACAAATATAATTAGTCACCTAAAATTTTAAAATGAAAACAACCAATAAGTTCTTACTTGTTTTACTTACAGTGTTCATTATAATATTTACTATTTCGTGCAATAAAGATGATAATGTAGTAGCAGTTCCTCCGACCGTAATGACTGCTGAAGTAATCGATATTGATAAAACCTCAGCTACCTGCGGAGGTACTGTCACATCAGATGGTAATGATGAGGTAACTGTACGGGGTGTATGCTGGAGTACGGACCAAACTCCTGTGATAAGTGATGACAGAACAAGAGACGGTTCAGGAACCGGAACTTATACCAGTTCGATAACAGGCTTATACTGCAATACTACTTACTATGTTAGAGGTTATGCTATTAACGGAGAAGGAACAGGTTATGGTAATACTGTCTCATTTACAACTGAAGAGGAAATTGTTGAACCTATAACCGATATTGATGGAAACGTCTATAACATAGTAGTTATTGGCTCGCAGGTTTGGATGGCTGAAAACCTGAAAGTAACTCATTATTGGAATGGCGATGTTATTCCTCATGTAGCTGATTATGATGAATGGAGAGAACTTACCGAAGGAGCTTATTGTAATTATGCCAATGATCCGATTATTGCATCTTTTTATGGTCACCTTTACAATTTCGATGCCGTTATCGACAGCCGCAACATATGCCCGGAAGGTTGGCATATTCCATCCCGGTACGAATGGGAAACACTTATTGATTATCTCGGAGGTGAAAGTGTTGCAGGAGGTAAACTGAAATCATTCACCAGCTGGGAACATAACGGTAACGGAACAAACGAAAGTGGATTTTCGGCGCTACCTGCTGGTATTCGCAATAGCAACTATGAAAATTACATCTGGCTGGGTGAAAACACCTACTTTTGGTCCTCTACATCAATGGGTGATTACGCATACAGTTTTGGTCTATTCTATTTCGATTCGGAAATTCACACCAGTACGAGTGGTAATCTTCAGGGATATTCAATTCGCTGTATCAGAGACTAGTTAGTTATACTGAAATGCAAAAAAATAATACAACCCATAAATGGAACATATTACCTATTATTAGAAATATATTAATTCATTAAACACTAATCCTATGAAAAAATCTGTCGTTTTCTTTATGTTTTTAGCTGTAAGCATTACTTTTCTCACATGTACAAAAGATGATTCAAGCGATTCTCAGCCTACAGATATTGAATTATCGTCTTATTCAATAGACGAGAATGAACCGCCAAATACGGCCATCGGAGAATTTACCACTACTGATCCGGGTTTGGGTACTCATACCTATACCCTGGTAATCGGTGAAGGTGACGATGATAATGCCAGTTTTACCATAGCAGGCAATCAGCTAAGATCAAATGTATCTTTCGATTTCGAAACACAATCAACATATCTTATCAGGATCAGAACAACAAACGAAGCAGGAAATTACTTTGAGAAAGCCTTCGTTATTAATATTAATGATCTCGATGAAATTGAAAATATCGCTGGAAATTATTTTCTGGAGTTTGATTATACTTTCTCTGGCTCCGGTGTTTCAGGATCATCATATGGTTCTATAAGTTCTGTTACCATAACCCAATCGGGCAATAATATTCAGGTTCGTGGTAACCCGGGAACGATCGATGAAGAAAACAATGTGTCATTTAGCGGCGATTTTATTGATGATGGTACACAACATTTCAATGGTGATTATAATCCTTCAACCGGTGTGATTTCAGGTAATCTGAGCGGTAATATCATGATCGATGTATGGAATGGACTATATTTTCAGTCGGTATCAGTAAACATAATCAGTGGTACCTGTACACTATCACCACTCTGATAAATCAATTACAGGGGAAAGAAAAGGTAGTCTAACTCAGGATTTAACAAAACTATTTATATAAATGTGCCTTAGCTTTAAGAATTAAAAAACCCTGGATCGTACGATCTCAGGGTTTTTTATAATAGATAAAATGCTTTCTATTTCTCCAGTTCTTCAAGCTGCTCTTCCATCGACTTATACTTTTCCTTGTGGTTATTTTCTTCTTCTCTTATTGATTCATCTTGTGCTTCCATCCTTTTTTTCATTTCTTTCATAGCTTCCTTCTGCTCTATTCTCGCCCTTTCCATTTCTTCCATTGAAGCTTCTGCTTCTTTCCTTGCTTTTTTAGCCTCTTCTTTGGCTGATTCCATTTCAATTCGGGCTGCTTCGGCCTGTTCCCTTGCCTCTCTTTGAATAGCTTCAATATCGATTGACTGTAATGCAATTCTCGATTCTTTTATAGCCATTTGCACAATTTCATTAATATCGATAGCTTCAATAGTTTCAGTAGCAATTCTAAGGGCTTCTTCAGCAATTTCCATATGCTCTGATTCCATTTCCCGTCTGGCTTCTTCCATGGCTTCAATGGTTATTCCATTCATATCCAGTTCGAGCATCACCGAGTCTACTTCCTGCATGGCCATATCTATTTCCTTCCTGATTGTCTCTACATCGATCTTGCTTAATGCCAGATTAACGCTTTCTAAAACAAGCAAGGCAAGCTCCTCGTCGTCTTCGGTATATGCAATTTCCATTAATTGTTCCATCTCCTCAGGTATTGTTTCCAGTTCTTCCACAGCTACCTGTAACTCAGTATTTATACTATCAGAGTCTGCCATCACATCGAACTGGATATCAGACTCCACATCAAGCGTCTGAGAAGGAGCTGGTGATATCGTATCTACCGTTTTAAAACGGGTTGCATTAAAATATTCACTTTTCAGGTTTCGATTACCGATAGTAAACGAAACCAAGATAAAACTGATAAAGATTAATGAGGCTGCAATAAAGCCTTCGGATACTTTGTTTTTCATGATTTTATGGTTTTTAAGTCTTTTTACCCGCTTTAGTAAGCTGCCTTTCCCCGATGAAAATGTCATAGCATACTGATCCTGTTTGTTCATCATTAATTCCTGCGATAAGGCAAGCGCCTTAGCATAAGAAACCTTGTCGCCGGTAATTTCAACGGCAAGATCATCACAGCTATGTTCACGTTCATTTCGAATGCTTTTACTAATCAGCCACACAGCAGGATGAAAGAAAAACAGTGTTTCAATAATCGATTGAATAATATTAAGCACATAATCGTATCGTTTGATGTGTGCCAGTTCATGAGCCAGAACAGCTTCCAGCTCAGAAGTACTCAATCCTGAAAAAAACGACGCAGGAATTAATAGTATTGGTTTTAAATATCCCAGTGCCATCGGAATCTTAACCAGTAACGATTGAAATGCCTCAATCGGCTGACGGATACCAAATTTTTCTTTCAACTCTAAAATTTTTTGGGCCCATATATCTTCGAAGGGAAATATTTGTCTTCTTCTCAAACCTTGTAAATAGATAATACTCCCCACCATACGAAAAAGAAAGAAAAGGACTCCTATAAGCCATAACATGAAAACAACTGGGAAGTTTCTTTGCAGTGAAGCCCTGAATCGTATCCACTTAATTTGAGTGTTGGCAGGTTGAGTTTTCTTCATAACTTCAGTATGTTGTATTTTGCTTTGCATAACCTCAATCACCTGGGCAGGATTGGATATCAGATTTTTTTTTAACACCTGTTTCTCAAGGGCGTGGCTATACGCCAAATAAAATGTAATACCAGCCCATATAAGAAGAATGACTAAAGCAAGAAAGGAAATGAGGTACCTTACCTGTGATGGATATTTATTAAGAATATATAAAGCTCCGATCAGTATAATGGTTATCAATGCTCCCTGCCAGACAGAATGAAATAGTGTCCAACCTATGGCTTCAATGAGAGTTTCGGGGAAAAAACGATACAGGAATTCCATGGTTACTTTTTTTGCTCCATTTGTTGAATTATTTCCTTTATCTCCTTAAGATCTTTGTCAGATGTTTCTGAATTACCCAAAAGCTGCATTACCAGGCTTGCAGATGAACCTCCAAAGGCCGAATCGACAAATCGTTCAAGCAGGGTTCGCTGTGTTTCTTCTTTTCTATATACCGACGAATACAAGTGACTTTTACCGGCAAGTTCTCTTTTCAATAATCCCTTCGATGTCATATTCTGCATTAGCTTTAATGCAGTAGTATAGCCAATATCCTTCTTATGCTTAAGTTGTTGATGAATTTCCTTTACAGTAAGAGGCTCTCTCTCCCATAAAATGCTGAGGATTTCAAGCTCGGCAGCTGTTGGTAATACTTTTCTTTTACTCATTTTATTTTATCTACGATATTTGTCGTACAAATATATACGACATTTGTCGTAATAAAAAAATTTTTTCTAAAAAAAATGAAGTCGTGCTTAATTTTTTCAGATATCAGCTAAATCAATATTGATTGTTGGAGCAAATTATTGTTATTAATCAGAGTTAGAATGATGATACTGTATCTAGAGTCCCAATTCAATGTTTTTACCATTATAACTCCAGTACTTACCGGTGCTGACATCAACATGAACCATACCATTACAAGTGTTGTGAAAACTTAGAAAGAAATTACCCACATCGAGAAACAGAGTGCCATCGGCCTTCAGGTTCTGAGAAAATGCATTACCGCTTACAGGATTCAATGGACAAATTGAATAATTGAAAAGCGTTTCAATCATGGCATGGTAAATTATACCTCCTGAAATACTTTGTACTTCGGCAATCTGACCTCCACCATTTACTCTGAAATCATCATCGTATATATCATCATATGTGCCATTCTGATCGATTGTAACAAACCATACATTCTGATGCACTGCTACAAAAGCATCGTCGGTTTGATCCTCCTCGAGGCGGGCCATTTCAAGATTGAATTGCGGATGACTTATATTCAGATTCAGCAGCGTATCGGAACCAAAACCCAACACAATATCCTGCCGGGCAAATAGTGTTAAAATATCACCTTCTATTTCCCTTTCGATAACAGGAACGGTGTAAATACCTCCGAATTTTAATTTTCCTCCTAACAGATTGATATCGGAAAACAATATCGATATTACACCTCCGTTTTCATCGCCAATACCGCCTATTACAATATCACCAATACATGTATTGAATTGTAACGGGTAACTTTCATCGATCATCGCATACAATAGAAATGAACGCGAATAGGTATCGGAGTTATTTAATTCAATTATCACATTGGCTGGTAATTCTCTTTCCTTAAAAGCTGCCATGGACAATGAAGCACAATATCCTATAGCTGATGATGTTTTTAAACCCTGCTGAAGTGAACCGAGTTCAGGTTCCTGCATATTCTCCCGTATTTTTTTACATGATAGTAAAAGGAGAATGGCCAGTAAAACTGTTACTTTAAACGCTATATTCGATCCCGATTTTGTCATATATGATGCACTAGTATATAAATTTAATACTTTTAGTTGGGAGATATGATTAAAATACTGGAAAAGAAAAGGATTTGAAGAATAATAAAACCGTTTATCCAAAATTTCCTCCTATTCTGCTATATATTTTTTCGGGTTCCCAATCCAAATCCTTACCTAATATCATACGCAATGCTTTTGACGATTCTTCGAAACCATTCTCCTGTAAGAATGTAATTCCAACAGTATTCTCAACAGGTAATACAGCTTTATCGACACTAGCATATTTTAATGTCATTAATTCAACACCTGCCTCAGTTGTATCGGCAATAATTGGTCCATCGCCCATGTTTGGCATATAATAACCCTCAACTTGATCATGATTCACATAAAGTAAAGATGATGCCAAATTTTCCCAGAGAATTCGGCTCCTATCTTCTCCTGTTATTTTTTTATCTAACTCCAATATCTCGGATCGATATTTTTCACCGAATGGTACAATTTTTTTTACTATTGATTGATTATTCCAGGATGCTTCCCTTTTGTAAAACCCATATTCCGTCACAATTCTGAATCCAGCTCTTCTATAAATTGTTTCCCCTTGCTTTGTAGCTATTAGAAGAACAGACTGAGATGAATCGGGGATAGAATTATTTAGTAAATAATCTACAATCTGATATCCGATTCCCTGATTTCTGTATTCCGTATCAACAATAATATGGGCCAGCCAACTTGTAAACTCAAGTACAATTGAAGTTCCAATGCCAATAATTCTGTAATCTTCAATTACCTTCACAGGATAACAGAAATCCGAATTTGTATAATACGATATAATGGGAATGATATCGGACCAGTTATCGGGTTGAAGATTTCTGATCTCTTCTAAATCGTCGCTTATGATGGTTTCAAACTGCATCAATTAAGATAGAATTATTTATTTCAGAAAACGTATTAATATAAAAAGCATATCCTTTAAATTACTTAATATGCTTTCTCTAAATTCGGTTTAATAGAACATGTAAATCTAAGGTATTTTATCTTCAACACAGAAAAGCTGAAATATACTGGAATAAGTATTTAAATTTCATTTCCCCACCAGGTGCGCTGTTCAAGTTCCTTGGGTGAGTGCGTGTTTCCCCGGCTGAAGCGGAATGAACGCAAAAAGGTGGCAATCTTACTAATATCTGGAGGAGCTTCACGAAGCATATTACCGGCAGGTTTGCAAAGCTCATTACTGTTTCGTTTTTCCTTATACAGGGCGCGATTGATAGGATAGGCATTTAATTTTTTTTCACCCGAAATTTCCATAAGCCTGGTTATTTCGGCAAGCGGAGTATCAGAATTAAGCCAGCGTTTGTAAACCCTTTCAGATAATACCAAGGGTAACCGATTTACACCTGCTCTTTGGAATTCATCACCAGCGGGAGTTGTAAGAATGGAAAACCCTTGATAGAATTCTTTCTGATAGTAGTCCTCTTTCCAGTTATCGAAAATACCTGCCAGTGCGAAAATCTTGGAAGAATTGGAAAAAAATAAATAGGGTTCACCCTCATCATTGGGTGTGATGAAATAATCGATAGGAATGAGACAACGATTTTCCCGTATAGGTCTGCGATACGAAGGATGAATGATTATACGTTTCTTTAATCTTTCAGCACCAGGATTTATCGATCCTTCAACAGGCGATTCATAATGCATCACTGGTCGTCTCGACCAGAACGGTACCATCCCATAATGAAACTGTGAGTAACAGTATTTTTGATGGCTACTAATTATCCATACCTTGGCATTACGTTCAATAAAATAATTAGGCTGAAAATCCTGATTTTCAACGAAAGCCAGTTCAAAATGTTGTTCGTATGCTTCTTTAACAGCAACCTGACCTATGATTACCATATAACCAATTCCTTTTGCACAAGATAATGAAAATTTCGTTTCACAGGATGCTCTCTTGAAGTGAAATTATTAACTGTAAAAAGCAGATTTTGGTGATATGTTGTTAATATCGTTTTGGTAACTGCGCGAAGTTTTTATTCGGTTAAATATGTCTTACTAAAAGTTCCTGACGGAATAATTGCCAGACCCAGCGTATTAATGTTGAATAATCGCTGAAGTACAGGTTACGAAATATTGGTAAAGGTTTTCTAAACAAGAATTTTTATATAAAGGGCAATTTTACAATCTTTTAAATTTTATTAAATATGATTTTATTCAAGGTTCTGCCATGCAGACACATTATCGACTTTGATTTGCAAAACAGCATAAAGCAAAATAATACCGACTAAACCCAGTAGCGATTGAGTTATACTTAATCCTATGTTTAGGTTGATGATTAAAGCTGCCAGACTAGTTACAACAAATCCCCAGAATCCGATCTTCTTCCAGAGCAACAGCAGTATAGCAAATACTACGTTTAGAAAACCAAGCATAGCTAATATGGCTAGCATATTGTCTGAGACATCATTAGGAAGATTTTTTGAGACAAATTCAACTCCGAAAATACACAATACAGAAAGCAATGAATTAAAAATGATCATTAAAATAATCCATGCGGTCACGCATCCATGACGTTGTTTTTGTTCCATGATCGTTAGTTTTATTTAATGGCTGATTAATGTCTGTTTTATTCTTTAGTTTATTTCCATTCAGCTTATGCAAGCTAAATAATACCCTTTGTTTTTACCAATCATCGCACTGTATTTTATTAACTCTATTACTACTTGGTATTACTTTGTTGATTGATACATTTGAATAATGACTTGTTTAAATGCTTTTGATTATTTTCGCCGAAAAGTGCTGAACCATGATTTCCTGGGTGAATTATCATAGCCACACGTATTACTGCGATGGAGTTTCGGCTCCCGAAGATTATGTGAAAGAAGCTATTCGGCTAAAATTACCTGCCTATGGATATTCCTCCCACGCACCGGTTCCCTTCCCTTCCGATTGGAATATGCCTGATAATAAACTTGCAGATTACCTTTCCGATATCAGAAAAATTAAAGAACAATATCAATCGCAACTTCAGGTCTATCTGGCTTTGGAAATTGACTATATACCAGGTATTGCAGGTCGATCGAATTATATAATGAAGGGTGTGGACCTGGACTATTTTATTGGCTCCATACATTATATCAATCAATTCCCTAGCGGTGAATACTGGAATATTGATACAACACTCGAACTTTTCGAAAAAGGACTCAAAGAAATATTCAGCAACGATTTTCGAAAAGCAGCCACCCGTTTCTGGGAAGTTACACGACAAATGATAGAGGAAGATCGGCCCAATATTATTGGGCATCTCGATAAGATTAAAATGTTCAGTGCAAATGCTAATTATTTCAACGAAGATGAAAGCTGGTACCGCGACCAGGTTGATTTGACTCTTAAAGATATTAAGAAATATGGTTGTATTGTCGAAGTAAATACCCGTGGCTATTACCGCTATGGTCAGCCCGAACTATATCCGGGCAAACGGATAATCAAACGCCTAGTGGAATATAATATCCCTATCATGATCAGTTCCGATGCCCATACACCTGAAGAAATAATCAAAGGATTCCCCGATACTACAATACTATTAAAGAAACTGGGTGTAAATAAGCTTGCTGCCTTATATAACAATAAGTGGAATGAATATCCTTTTACTGATAAAGGATTGGAAATAGAGTAGATAGAAAAAATATTTGTAAAAAAAGGGAGTCATCTAAGACTCCCTTTACTGTGCTTGCGCCTAATCCTGGTTAGCTTAACTTATTTTATCTTACTAATTTTAGTACTGTACATTGCGTATAACCATCCCTGCCTCATCATATTCAATCCAATGCCCGATAGGTTTGTTTTGGGCATATAATCCCTTTTGCTTCATTACACCAGTTTTGTACCATTCAAAATATTCTCCGTTAAGCGTATCGTTACTGTAATGTACTATATATTGTTTTTTCCCGTCTTGAAACCAGCTTTCCCATCTTCCTTCCAGCTTACCATCAACAAATACACCTCTTCTGCGAATATTTCCATCTAAATAGTAGCTGGTCATCGGACCATTTAAAATCCCATGTTTATAAGTCATTTCTTCCTTTATGATATCGGTATCAGGAAAATAAATTATACACTTACCTGAATACGGTTTTACCCGATTAACTAAATAGAATACCTCTTCCGGGATTTCCTCATTGGTTAGGACCACACATGAACGTGTACAGGAACAAAATCCCATGAGTATTAACAAAAAGTAGATCAGGTTTTTCATGATATAAAATCTAATCGATATTAAATTGTTTCGATAGACTTTACGCTAAATCTACTTTTCGGTTAATTAATATTGATTAATGATCGTTTTTTCAGTATGAGTCGCGAAAATAAAAAGGTAAAAATCCGGTTTACATTTTAACTCTTTTCCACTTGGTTTGACGCCCTACAAACTTCATTCCCAGTACATATCCCTTAATTATAAGAATATCCGGATTCTCCTCAAACCACATATAACTATCGTAAGTTTTGCCATTATCAGGATCATAAATGGTACCATTGTTCCATTGCTCCTTATGGGTATCATAACTAAATCCCTTTAGTATCAATAATCCAAGCAGAGGTTCTTTTTGTTTATCTACATCCGGATTATTTACATCAAGGCGATCGGGATCTTCCTTTAGCCACTCAATCTTACCATAATATTTTTCATTGGTAGCTTTAAAAATGCGGATATGAGCAGTTTCATCTTCATTAAGCCAGGTATCAATAACCCGGTTTTCCTGTGCTACCATACAGGTTACTATAAGCGACAGAATCGCGAAGGTGAATAATTTAGATTGCATAAGATAGATTTTATGGTTAGCTGAAGGTAAAACTAAAAAAAATCTCTATTCTATTCTTTTTAATGTGAGAAATGAATATCCAACACCTGCCCCCTCATCATGTGTAATTTCGTTTTGTTCAATAACTTTCCATTGTTTCGGGTTATATTCCGGAAAATAGGTGTCGGCTTTATATTCCTTTTTTATCAGCGTAAGATACATGGTATCGGTTAGAGGAAGAAATTGCTTGTATATTTCAGCTCCGCCAAGTATAAAGACTTCGCCATTATTACGCACAAGTTCGATTGCTTCTTTGATGGAATGTACAATTTCACTTCCTTCGGCCGAATAATCCGGTTTTGAAGTAATAATAATATTTCTTCTATGGTGCAGTGGTTTACAGTCGATTGATTCAAATGTTTTACGACCCATAATAACAGTATGCCCTTTTGTAATAGTCTTAAACCGTTTCAAGTCGGCTGGTATATGCCATAAAAGATCATTCTTATAACCAATTTCACGATTCAAACCGATAGCCGCTATAATCGAAAATGTCATAACTATACCGATATTTCACCTTTTATATGAGGATGCGGATCGTAGCCTGATAATGTAAAATCTTCGTACTTAAAATCGAAGATATTTTTTACATTGTTATTTAACTGCATTTTAGGCAGGGGTCGGGGTTTACGGGTAAGCTGTAATTTTACTTGTTCGATATGATTCAGATAGATATGTGCATCGCCTAGAGTATGCACAAATTCATAGGGTTTCAACCCTACTATCTGAGCTACCATTAAAATCAACAAGGAATATGATGCAATGTTAAAAGGTACACCAAGAAAAATATCGGCACTTCGTTGGTATAGCTGGCACGATAAGCGATCGCCCGAAACATAAAACTGGAAGAGCACATGACAAGGAGGTAAAGCCATTTTATCCAAATCGCCTACATTCCATGCACTTACAATAAGCCGACGTGATTCCGGTGTTTCTTTAATTGCCTGAATTACCTGACTGATCTGATCGATCGATCGCCCTTCATCATTAGTCCATGATCGCCATTGATGCCCGTATACAGGACCGAGCTCACCATTCGCATCGGCCCATTCGTCCCAAATACTGATACGGTTTTCTTTTAAGAATTGTATGTTTGTTTCGCCCTTCAGAAACCAGAGAAGTTCATAAATAATTGATTTAAGGTGAAGCTTTTTTGTAGTAAGCAGGGGAAATCCCTCATTAAAATTAAATCTCATCTGGTAACCAAAAACTCCCTTGGTACCCGTACCGGTTCTATCCTTACGGTATTCACCATTATCAAGCACATATTGTAGTAGATCCAAATATTGTTTCATTGCGCCAATGCTTCAGCTAGCAAAATTATAATTATGCAATTTCTCGAACCGGATTTCAGCATATTTTAATTAAAATGATTTTAACAATCCATTTTCCTTACAAATTATTTGTCTGAAGAACACTATCTTTATTTAAATTTTTAATCAAAAAAAATAGAATAATCCTATTGTTTAATATTGTATTATGAACACCACATTCCGCTATATTCTTATTGGTCTGGGAATAATTATTGCAGCGATTATTATCTGGTACTTTATCCATATTGTAGCTTATATTCTGATTTCTGCGGTTTTAGCCCTTATCGGGCGGCCCCTTGTTGAGCTCCTGGGTAAAATCCACATTCATAAATTCCGAATTCCCAAATGGATCAGAGCATTGGTTTCCATGCTGGTTATCTGGGGTGTTATAGCCTTGTTTTTCAGGATATTTATTCCATTAATTGCTGTAGAAGTAAATAATTTATCCTCACTCGATCCCAATCAACTTCTTGTATCGCTCCATGAACCAATCGAGCGCATCGAAAGCGTTATCGAACGTTATCAGTTAAGCGGAGCAGAAGATTTTAGCATTGAAAATTTCCTAACTGAAAAAGCTATAGCCATCTTTAATGTGTCGTTTCTTTCCAATATATTAGGTTCATTTGCTGCTATCCTGGGAAATATTTTTATAGCTTTTTTTTCTATTTCATTCATTACATTTTTCTTCTTGCGCGATGAACGCCTTTTTGCCGAAGGTATTCTTATGCTTGTCCCCGACAAACATGTTGAAGCTTTCAAACATGCCATGAACTCTACACGCCGCCTACTGATGCGCTACTTTATTGGCATTTTCGGACAGATTTTTGGCATATTTACATTGGTAACCATCGGTCAAACACTTGCAGGAGTTGGTTTCAGTAAAAGCTTATTAATTGCCCTGATTGCAGCAGTCTTCAATGTTATACCTTATATTGGGCCATTGCTGGGAAGTACCATAGGAGTCCTTCTGGGTATTGCTACCCATCTCGAAATGGATTTTTATACCGAGCTATTGCCGCTTGTTGGCTGGATGATATTAGTGTTTATTTGTGTTCAGCTAATCGATAATTTTGTATTTCAGCCCTTGATATTCTCAAACAGTGTTAATGCACATCCTCTTGAGATTTTTATATTACTTCTTGTTGCAGGTTCTCTTGCCGGTATTGCAGGTATGATTCTGGCTATTCCAACGTATACGGTAATACGGGTGTTTGCCAAAGAGTTCTTTAATAAATTCAAGGTTGTTAAAAAATTGACTAAAAATATTCGCTAGCTACAGCCGTAGTATCCTATATTTACCTTTCGAATAGAGCTTATGAGCTATATACGGGAGATATTTTTTTTGGTGATTCCGTCATTCGTTTTTTTATGTGGAATGGCCCAGGCTGATTTTACCGCCGATACTACCGAAGGCTGTACTCCTCTGCAGGTTAAATTTTCAATCGACGAGAGTACAGTTGATATGGATACCATAACCCGTATCGACTGGTACTTTGGATTCAGAGATACCATAACATCTCTTGATCCCGACACTGTTACCTATCTGAACGAAGGATTGTATACCGTGGTTATGGTAATTAATGGATACAGGGAATCGGCTGTGGTAAAACCCGATTATATTAATGTACATCGAACGGTACGCTCGGTTTTCCGTCATGAAGAATATGCCCCGGGAAATAATTACAGGTTTATTCCACTCGATCAGATAACTGATGCCTCAATCACCTACACTTTTATGTGGCGCTATTTTAAACTCACAGGTGTTGATGAGCGCACCCACAATTATATTGTAACAATAAGTAACCAGGAAATAGCTATCGATTCCGTCACACTCGATACAGGATTATATCAGGTTGCACTCCGTATTGACGACGATTATGGATGTCAATCGAGATTTACTGACACGGTTCGTGTATGCGCATCAATCCCGCTACCTAATGTCTTTGTTCCACGGTACGAAAATTTTTATATAATCGATCCGC
The DNA here is from genome assembly GCA_964392505.1 of uncultured Bacteroidales bacterium. Classification (GTDB taxonomy): domain Bacteria; phylum Bacteroidota; class Bacteroidia; order Bacteroidales; family UBA10428; genus UBA10428. The sequence continues at coordinate 8,124 of CAYMQP010000024.1, read as the reverse complement.
AAAATCTTAATACAGTATTGAAATTTGAGGTATTTAACCGATATGGTTTATTAGTCTTTTCACAAACATCGCCCATAATCAACTGGGATGGAAAATCCAATTCGGGTCTCGAGTTAAATACAGGTGTTTACTACTATATTCTTGAAGCTGTTGAAGGCGATCCTGTGAACCGATATAATCAGCGAGGATTTATTCATCTGTACCGATAAAATCATTTTCTAAATAATATTTTATTTTACAAGTCATTAGTAAATCTTATTTGATTTGAATTTTAGGTCTTTTCCCTTAATTTTATTAGCAATTGATTTAGAATCAATCCAAATTAGATATAACTTGCTACAATTTCATTAAGTCATAATTAATTAAAATTATATTTGCTTTATCCTTACAGTTAGAAACTCTTTCAACGTAAAAATTCAGATACTAATTATATCTCTATGATAGAAGAAATAATTATTTCCTTTCTGAAAAAAATCTATACTTACACAATTGTATTTCTTTTTTGTTTCCATTATACTTCCAGCGCTTCTGAAGAAGAATCCGAAAAAAAAATAATAGTTAGGGCGGCCGACACGGTACTTCATGTTAATACTTTCGATCAAAAAAAGGCCGAACGGTTATTCTACGGTCTGATACCAATCAATAAAGGTGTTCCTGCCTGTGCCGATTGTCACTACCTGAATTATATCGACACGATTAACTGGAATCCTTCGGCCTATGATATAGCCGGTACATTTGCAGGTAAAAATATTGAAGATCTGATGCAGGTTGTGAACAAGCCTGTTGGTAAAAAAATAACGGAAGTTCATATAGGGTACAACATCACCCAAGAACAAGCCATTCTATTACAAGCTTATCTTGAAAAACTAAATAAAGAAGTATTACCTTTTAGAAAGCCGAAACGAACGAACCTGCTCCTTTTTATTCTGATCAATATTATTGGCCTGGCAGCTACTATCGATTTAATTTTTACTCATAAGATCCGTTTTAAAGCAGTTCATCTTATTGTTATTCTGGCAGCAGCTATTTATGTGATGCGTATTGTTGTAATTGAAGCTATCAATATAGGCCGTCAGCATAATTATGCACCACTTCAGCCTATAAAGTTCTCGCATAAAATTCATGCCGGCAATAACCGGATTGATTGTGAGTATTGTCATTACCTTGCGGAACAAAGTAAAAGTTCTGGCATACCACCTGCCAGCTTATGTCTGAACTGTCATGTATTAGTTGTCGAAGGTTCAAATTCAGGAAAATTCGAAATAGCAAAAATATCAAGAGCTATCGAATCGGGAACACCCATTGAATGGATAAGAGTTCACAATCTCCCCGATTATGTCTTTTTCAGTCATGCTCAACATGTTAATATCGGAAAACTCGCATGTGAGGAATGCCATGGTCCGGTTGAAGAAATGACTGTTATTTATCAGTATTCCGATCTTTCCATGGGGTGGTGCCTCGATTGCCACAGAACTCGAAAGGTAGATTTCGAAAATAATGCATACTATGCTCTCTTTGAGGAATATCATGATAAACTGAAAGAAGGTATTATCGACTCGGTTCTGGTGAAAGATATCGGTGGTGTAAATTGTATGAAGTGTCATTACTAATATATCAGTAAGTAACAGATTCTGGTATGAAAAAACTCTGGCAAAACCTGGATGAAAAAACAAAACAACCTGTTACACCGGCTGCAATTGGTGACCGGACAAAAG
>CAYMQP010000024.1:3874-6399 GCA_964392505.1 uncultured Bacteroidales bacterium | reverse complement strand
GGACAAAAGTGTTCGATAAAACCTTGAACGAGTATTTCGACAATAATACTTACCAATCCACTGCTTCGCGTCGCGATTTCCTTAAATTATTTGGTTTCAGTATAGCTTCAACTGCCATTGCCGCCAGTTGTGAACAACCCGTTCGTAAAGCTATCCCCTATCTTATTCAACCTGAGAAAGTAACTCCGGGTATAGCCAGCTACTATGCATCGACTTTCTTTGACGGACTCGATTATTGCAGCATACTGGTAAAAGTACGCGATGGCCGACCTATTAAAATTGAAAGTAACGAATTATCATCCGTTACCATGGGCGGATCCAGTGCCAGGGTACAGGCTTCGATACTGAGTTTATATGACGATGCCAGGTACAAATTTCCATCTATTAAAGGACAAGAAACCAGCTGGGAGGAAATCGATATCAAGATTATTGAAAAATTAATGGAATTATCAAGTCAGGGTAAAACAATTGTTTTACTGACATCTACCATTATCAGCCCAACAACACTTGAAGTAATTAAAGAATTTTCAAGGAAGTATCACACAGTAAAACATATCCAGTACGACGCTATCTCCTCATCGGGAATTCTTGAAGCCAACCGGAAATGTTTTGGTATAGAAGCTATTCCATCATACAGGTTTGAAAAAGCCAATTTAATAGTTAGTTTTGGAGCCGATTTCCTGGGAACTTGGCTCTTGCCCATTGAGTTTACCCGGCAATATGCTGATACCCGGAATCTTACCGGCGGAAAGAAAAAACTGTCCAAACATATACAGTTTGAATCCGGCTTATCACTTACTGGCAGTAATGCCGATATTCGTATTCCGATAAAACCTTCCGAAGAAAAAATAGTGGTGGCCAATTTGTATAATGCTGTTGCAACCAGCATTGGACAAAAAACCAGACTATGTCCCGAATCACCTGTAATAATTGATGAATTTGCAAAAGAGTTGATCAGACATCATGGTAAATCGCTTATTATTTCCGGTTCAAACGATCCCGATATACAGGTTATGGTAAATGGATTGAATATACTGCTCGGTAGCTATGGTAATACCATCGATCTGAATAAACCGATGCTGCATCGTAAGGGAAAAGACCAGGATATGGTCGACCTCATTGAATCACTCAATAATAATGACGTTGGAGGAATTATTTTCTACAATGTAAATCCCATTTATGATTTCCCACTGGCTGAAGATCTTAAAAAAGGAGTTCAAAATTGTGAACTGTCAGTTTCTCTGGCAACACAGCAGGATGAAACAGGTGAAACTACAAGTTTTGTCTGTCCCGACCATCATTTTCTGGAATCGTGGAACGATGCTGAAATTAAACCCGGAAACCTGTCATTAGCTCAACCGGCTATACATCCAATTTTTAAAACACGCCAAGCTCAGGAGAGCCTGTTGGTATGGTCGGGTAATAATGTGAAATATTACGACTACCTCAAAGCTTATTGGGGAAAAAATTATTATAGCAAAGGAGGCTTCCCCGATTTTACCAGCTTTTGGAATACTTGCATGCACGATGGAGTTTACGAATACGAGCGTATTAATTCAGCGAAGTTTATAAATAATATTAACCTAGCTATTGAAAAAGTCTTCAGGGGGTTTTCGAATACTTCCCAAGGTTTTGAAATTAGTTTTTATGAAAAAGTGGGAATTGGTTCGGGGAAATATGCCAATAATCCATGGTTACAGGAAATGCCCGACCCTATTACACGTATAGTCTGGGATAATTACCTTTGTATTTCACCCAACGATGCCAAAGTCAAGGGATTTAGTACAGGTGACCAGGTAAGCATAAATGATAAGATGACCTTACCAATACTTGTCCAACCAGGTCAGGCAAAAGGAACTTTATCGGTTGCACTTGGGTATGGAAGAACCCATGCCGGCAAGGTTGCTGAAGGTATTGGTCAAAATATATCTGGGTTGATTCGAATCGATAATGGACACAGGATTTATTCAACAAGAATTGATAAATTAACAAAAACAAGAAAAACCTATCCTCTGGTCCAGACTCAAACCCATTATTCCATGGAAGGCCGAGACATTGTCCGTGGAACATCACTTCAGGAATATTTGAAAAATCCGGCATCAGGCAACGAAATGCACGAAAAAATCGAAGAACATCATACAACACTTTACACCAAGCACAAATTTCCCGGACATCACTGGGGTATGGTCATCGATCTGAACAAATGTACCGGATGCAGTGCTTGTGTTATTGCGTGCTCGGCCGAAAATAATGTTGCTGTCGTTGGTAAAAAAGAGGTAATGCGTGTACACGAAATGCAGTGGATACGTATCGACCGGTATTATGAGGGTGATTCCAATAATCCAAGAATATATCATCAACCCGTACTCTGCCAGCATTGCGATAATGCGCCCTGTGAAAACGTATGTCCTGTATCTGCTACAAACCATAGCGATGAAGGTTTGAATCAGATGATCTATAACCGCTGTATCGGCACAAGATATTGTAACAACAACTGCCCATACAAAGTACGCCGATTCAACTGG
>CAYMQP010000024.1:0-3864 GCA_964392505.1 uncultured Bacteroidales bacterium | reverse complement strand
TTCGATTATACCACAGCTGATGCCTTTAAAAACAATACGGTTGATCCGGAAGGTATGACTATTGACCTGCGACGAATGGTATTGAATCCGGATGTCGTCGTTCGCGCTAAAGGAGTGATTGAAAAATGTTCATTTTGCGTGCAGCGTATCCAGGAGAAAAAGCTTAATGCCAAAAAAGAAAACAGAACACTGGAAGATGGAGAAATCAAAACTGCATGCCAACAGGCCTGTCCGGCTGAAGCTATTATATTTGGTGATATGAATGATCCAGAAAGTAAGGTTTCCCGCCTTTTGAAGGAACCAAGAAATTATCACCTACTGGAAGAACTGCACACCCTTCCCTCAGTAGGGTATTTGACAAAAGTGTTTAATTGTGAAAATAATAATGATGAAATAGTATAAATTATACTGAATATAGCTAGAAAATTAGAGTAGCATGTATGTTTCACCGATAAGAGAACCTCTGATACAGGGTGCAAAAGATTATAAAACCATTACCGCTGATATCACTGCACCGGTTTCGAATAGACCAACTATTTACTGGTTTATCGGATTCACTGTTTCATCGATAGCTGCGATTATCGGTATTCTTGCCATGGTTATGACTGTGTGGAAAGGTATAGGACTTTGGGGAGTAAATCGTACGATAGGCTGGGGATGGTCTATTACCAATTTGGTGTGGTGGATCGGTATAGGCCATGCAGGAACATTTATTTCGGCTATTCTTCTTCTTTTTCGCCAGAAATGGCGAACCAGTATCAATCGATCAGCTGAGGCCATGACTATTTTTGCCGTGATGTGTGCTGGGATTTTTCCTCTCATTCATATGGGCCGCTTACCACTCGGATATTTTATTATTCCGTATCCAAATACTCGCGGGGTATGGGTTAATTTTAATTCTCCTCTGTTATGGGATGTGTTTGCCATTACAACCTATTTCCTTGTATCCCTTCTCTTTTGGTACGTGGGACTCCTCCCTGATCTGGCTTCCCTGCGTGATAAGGTAAAAGTTAAAATTCTAAAACCGATATATAGATTTCTGAGTTTTGGATGGACTGGTTCGGCGCGCCATTGGTCCCGGCACGAATCGACAAGTCTTGTACTTGCCGGCCTGGCTGCACCACTAGTTCTTTCAGTCCATTCCATCGTAAGTTTCGATTTTGCAACCTCGATCATGCCGGGATGGCATACCACCATCTTCCCTCCCTATTTTGTTTCGGGAGCTATATTTTCCGGTTTCGCTATGGTACTTACTCTTATGATCGTAGCCCGTAAAACTATGAACCTGAGCGAATACATCACCGTGTGTCATATCGAATCGATGAATAAAATTATTATAGCTACAGGTTCAATTGTAGGAATTGCCTACATGACCGAACTATTTATGTCTTGGTATTCTGGGGTAATTTACGAGCGATATGCTTTTTATAACCGGGCACTAGGTCCTTATGCATGGGCATACTGGATCATGATGACATGCAATGTGATATCACCTCAGTTATTATGGATCAGGAAATTAAGAAGAAACGTAGTATTTACTTTTTTCCTCTCGATCTTTATTAACATAGGTATGTGGTTCGAGCGTTTTGTTATAATCGTTACTTCGCTTCATCGCGATTATCTTCCTTCGAGCTGGTCGATGTACAAACCCACTATTTTTGAAATAGCCATATTTATCGGAACGCTGGGGATGTTTTTCAGCCTATTCCTGCTCTTTGTCAGGTTTTTCCCGGTAATTGCCATGGCCGAAGTGAAAAGTGTCTTAAAAAGTTCAGGTAAAAAATACTTTAATAAACAAAAATAAACTGCTAAAGTATGACGCAACCAAAATATATTAAAGCATATTACGATGACGATGAGAAACTAATAGGGGGATTAAAAACACTTAAAGGAAAGGGAATTGAAATTCTTGACGTCCTTTCACCTTTCCCTATTCATGGTCTGGATAAGTTACTGGGATACCGGCGCTCATGGATTTCGCGTGTGGGGTTTATAGGTGGCGCTATTGGAGCTATCTGCGGATTCTGGTTTCAGGAATGGATCTTTGTAAAAGATTATCCCTTGAATATTGGAGGAAAACCCTTCCTATCGATCCCTTCCTTTATTCCCGTCACTTTCGAAATGACAGTGTTATTCGCTGCATTTGCCATGGTATTCGCATTTCTCATACGTTCCAAGATAGGACCTGGTGCCAATCCGATTATCCACGATGAAAAAATTACTGACAACCGATTTGTTGTACTTATTGGACTCAAGAGCAATACTTCCGATAAAAATATTGAGGGAGTGAAAAGTACCCTAAGCGAAACAGGAGCGCTTGGAATTACAGTAAAAGCCGATGTTAAACTATCAAAGAATTATTAGATGAACTCAAAGTTCAGTTTTAATAGCAAATATAAAATACCTCTGGTTATACTAATTTTTACCGGGTTATTGGCTATTGTAGTTTCTTTATTTTTTTCGAATGATCATGGTGAACGCTTCTGGACGAATTTTCATATGAATAATGTTTACCTTATTCTCATATCACTTTCCGGACTGGTATTTATAGCCCTTCACTCCCTAGGTAATTCGGGCTGGCAAACCAGTATTCAACGCATACCCGAAGCCATGGCTTTTTTCCTCCCAATTGGTTTAATTCTAATGCTTATCATACTGGCAGGGATGTGGTTCGATCTACATCATATATTTCACTGGACACATCCGGAACCTGGTGATACTATACTTGAACTTAAAAAGACATATCTGAACATACCTTTTTTCAGTATCCGAACTATATTTTATTTAGGTGGATGGATATTCTTTGCTTGGTGGTGGCGCAAAAATTCACTGCAACAAGATTTTGATGCAGACTTAAAATACTATAGAAGAACCAATACAATTGCAGGTATTTTTATGGTATTCTTTGCTATCACCAGTTCTATGGCTTCCTGGGACTGGCTCATGTCGGTCGATCCACATTGGTTCAGTACATTATACGGGTGGTATGTCTTTTCAGGTTTGCTGGTCAGCGGTACTGCTATAATAATATTACTTGTGTTGCTATTGAAAGCAAGTGGTTATTTACCCCATGTAAACAAAGAGCATTTGCACGATCTTGGTAAATATCTCTTCGCATTCAGCATTTTATGGGCTTATCTGTGGTTTTCGCAATATATGCTGATCTGGTATGGAAATATTCCTGAAGAAACTGTGTATTTCGTTGAACGGCTTGACTATTTTAATACTCTTTTCTTTGTAAACATTGGTGTCAATTTTTGTGCCCCGTTTCTTGGACTTATGACTCGAAATTCAAAACGTATTCCTATTATATTGGCTCTGGTTTCGATGGTTGTTTTTATTGGACATTGGCTCGATTTCTATTTGATGGTTGTACCAGGTACAATGGGAACCTCAGCTAAAATAGGATTTATTGAAATTGGTATGACACTGGGTTATTTAGGATTATTCTTCTGGGTTGTTTTTAGATCGCTGACCAAAGCAAATCTGGTCCCTGTAAACCATCCTTACTTTAAGGAAAGCTTGGAATACCATACGCAGTATTAATTTAGTATCACGATGAAACCTTTTAGAAAATATTCATCAATAGTTATATTTACTGTCATATTCTTTATCCTGCTAATTGCCTGTGACCGCGATAATAACAGTACAGGAAGCGATACCCCGAGGGTACATTCCGTTACCGTATTCGAAGGATTTGGAATACAGAACCAAAGCAGGAAAAGAGTTAAAAAATCCATTCAATTATACCAATGAGAATCTAGCCCGGGGAAAAGTGATGTATGAAAGGATATGTTTTAACTGTCATGGCCCTCAAGGCGATGGAAAAGGCTATTTATATATCAGTGGGCTTTATCCATATCC
>CAYMQP010000023.1:0-22245 GCA_964392505.1 uncultured Bacteroidales bacterium | reverse complement strand
GGATACAACCGATATCATAGGCATTGCTGACAATATTACAACCTGGCAAAATATAGATGGCGGCTGGCCTAAAAATATAGATTGGTTGGCAAAGCTTAATATCGATTCGGTAAAAATGAGTTCACCGGAGGAACAATGGCTTAGTACTTTCGATAATCGAAATATATTTCCTCAGATCGAATACCTAGCAAAAGCTTATCATTATACAGGAATTAACACTTATCGTGAAAGTGCTCTGAAAGGTTTATTTTATATTCTGAACGAACAACATAAAAACGGTGGCTGGAAAGGTTCCGATGTTGATGCGATCACGTTTAATGATGATGTCATGACAGGGATTATGAACTTGTTACTCGATATAGTTTCCGGACAGGAATATTACAACTGGATTGACACAAACCGGCGAAAGAAATTGCACGAGGATCTAAATAAAGCTATATCGGCAACATTGAAATGCCAGATTGAAGTAAATGGCATAAAAACAGCTTGGTGTCAACAGCACGATAATTATACCTACGAACCTGTCAAGGCCCGTAGTTACGAATTACCCTCTATTACGGCCAGAGAAAGCACCGATGTCGTTTTGTTTCTTATGCGTCTTCCCAGTCAGGGCGATTCCGTTGTTCAGGCCATAGAAAGTGCAATAACATGGTTTGAAAAATCTAAAATTGAGGGATTTCGTTACGATAGAATTGAAATCCCAGAGGTTAAATACCATGAAACCAGGGTTGATTACGATCAGGTATTCATTCCCGATACAACGGCAAAACCTGTTTGGGCCAGGTATTATGATATTGAAACTAATAAACCTTTTCTTTGCAGGCGAGATGGAGAAGTAGTATATAACCTCAATGAAATAGGTTTTGAACGTCGTATAGGATATGCCTGGTATGGCTATTGGCCCGAAGATGCTCTAAAAGCTTACATGGAGTGGAAAAGCAAAGTTAATAACGATTAATCGTGTGGATTTTACACATTCGTATATACTCTTAAAGACCACGAAGTTTCTATTTTTCATCGTCGAAGTAACCTTTGATAATACCTCGTTTTGAGTTACGGATGAACAGGATTATTTTGTCGCGCTCGTCAGATGCAGGAAGGTTTGCTTCGACAAATTCGACAGCATCGGAAATATTCAAACCGCGTTGATAAATAATACGATAAATTTCCTGTATCTCATAGATGGTTTCGTTTTTGAAATTTTTACGTCGAAGTCCAATAGAGTTAATTCCTGTATAAGAAAGTGGCTCACGTCCGGCAAGCACATAAGGAGGAATGTCTTTACCGGCTTTACCGGTAGCTTGAATAAAGGCATAAGTGCCAACACGAACAAATTGATGTACTACGGAATAAGGACTGACAATGCCAAAATCTTCTATTTCGACCTCTCCGGCGAGTCCGGCATGGCTACCCAGAATAACACTGTTTCCCAAAGTACAATCGTGGGCAATATGGGCGTATGATTGTATAAGGCAATTCTGTCCGATGCGGGTAATTTCCTTTGCTTTGGTTCCCCGGTTTATAGTTGCATATTCCCTTACTGTTGTATTATCGCCAATTTCAACTGTGGTAATTTCACCTGCAAATTTCAGGTCCTGGGGTATTCCGCTAATTACGGCTCCAGGAAATATTTTACAATTCTTACCAATACGCGCTCCATCGAGTAATACAGCGCCTGGTCCAATCCAGGTGCCATCGCCGACTTCGACATCCTTTGCTATATAAGAGAAGGGTTCTGTTATAACTTTATTCCCGATTTTTGCATCGGGATGAATATATGTTAAGGTAGCACTCATTGTTTTCGCGTATTCGTAATTCAATTATCATCTTTTACTGATCAGGTTTTCGGGCCAGTTGAGCCATAAATTGTCCCTCCATCACAAGTGTGTCGCCTACAAATACCTGTCCTTGCGTAAGAGCAATTCCCCGTTTGATCGGTTCAAGAAGTTTCATCCGGATATTTAATGTATCGCCAGGTACGACTTTATGTTTGAATTTAATGTTCTCAATTTTCAAAAAATAAAGTATATAATTCTCTGGATCCGGTACTTTGTGCAATAACAATATGCCGCCTACCTGAGCCATCGATTCAATTTGAAGCACTCCCGGCATAATAGGTTCTTCGGGATAATGACCTACGAAGAAAGCTTCATTCATAGTCACATTCTTTATGCCGCAAATCATCCACTCGTCCATGTAAGTTATTTTATCGACAAGCAGAAATGGTGGACGATGAGGTAGCAAATTCCTTATCTGATTGATATCGAAAAGAGGTGTTTGATTAGGATCATAAGGTGGAGGAACCGGTTTAGATTTTTCTTTTTTAATGAGCTTCCTGATTTCCTTTGCTATTTCGGTATTTACATGATGCCCGGGCTTTGTAGCAATTATTTTTGCTTTCAGATTCATGCCGGTTAGTGCCAAATCCCCAATTACATCAAGCAACTTATGCCTTGCAGGTTCGTTTTGGAAAGTACGCTGGGTGTTATTCAAATAACCTTCGGGTAATACTTCTACTTTAGGTTTATTAAATATTTCAGCAAGCCGATCGAGTTCTTCTTTGGTCATTTGCCTATCGACAATAACCAGGGCATTATCAAGATCGCCACCTTTTATCAGATTATTATTTATTAGAGCTTCAAGTTCGTGAAGGAATACAAATGTTTTACATCCGGCTATTTCTTTTTCAAATTCATCAATTGAATTTAACGAGGCATACTGATGCCCCAATATTTTCGAGTTAAAATCGATATGGACATCGATACTAAGGGAATCATTGGGAAAGAGTATTATTTCGTTACCGTTTTTTTCGTCGTGATAGATTATTTTTTTTCTGATGTTGAAATATTCTTTATCGGCTTCCTGCTCAACCACTCCTGTTTTTTTAATGGCATCGACATAATGCTTGGCACTTCCGTCGAAAATAGGAACTTCGGGAGCATCGAGTTCTATGTGTACATTATCGATACCCAAACCATATAAAGAAGCACAAAGATGTTCAATGGTCATCACTTCGGCACCATTTTCCCTTATTGTTGTTCCGCGCGAAGTATTGACAACATTTTCAGCTAGTGCCCGTATTACAGGTTTTTCTTTTAAATCGGTGCGTTGAAAACGAATTCCGTAATATGTTTCTGCTGGTTTTAGTGTCAGGTTTACATGTATTCCACTATGTAGACCTTTCCCCTTTAATTGTATCTCTGATGCTAGTGTTAATTGCTTTTCTGCCATAATTATATGACTTCTGTAAGGATTTTATGCGTGCGCAATTTATAAAAATCTTCTTAATGGCTGTAAGTATTAATCCCCGATCTTGTTTTTAAGATCCCGGAGTTCCTTCTCCAGGGTGCTTACTTTATCGTTTAGTTCAGGAAGTTTCCGGAAAATAACCAGCGATTTCCTAGTTTCCCGGTAATCGTGCGCAGGCGATCCGAGTACAATAGCTCCCTTATCTTTAATATTATTTGTTACTCCGGCTTGAGCCCCGATTTTCACGTCGTCGGCAATAGTCAAATGTCCGACAATACCTGCCTGGGCGGCCAGTATTACATTCTTTCCGAGTTTTGTTGATCCTGCAATACCCGATTGAGCGATAATAACCGAATTTTCGCCAATCTCAACATTATGAGCGATCTGGATCAGGTTATCGATTTTAGTGCCTTTACGAATATAGGTCGATCCTATGGTAGCTCTGTCGACCGATACGTTTGAACCAATTTCCACATCATCCTCAATGACCACATTCCCTATCTGAGGGATTTTCTGATAGGTTCCTTCACCCGGTGCAAAACCAAAACCATCGGAACCGATTACAGTGCCTGAATGAATGACGCAGTTTACTCCAATTACACAGTCTTTATATATTTTAACACCCGGATACAAAATAGTATTATCTCCGATGATAGCATTATCGCCAATATAAACTTGGGGGTATATTTTTACTTTATTCCCAATAGAGGCATTCTCACCAATGTATGCAAATTTTCCAACATAGCAATCTTCACCTATGTTAGCACTTTCAGCGATATAACAATCGGAATCGATACCTTTTTTCTGGGGAAGGGTGCTCTGATACAGGGTTAGCAAGGAAGCAAATGCCTGGTAAGCATCATCGACCCTGATTAGGGTAGAGTTAACTTTCTGACTTAATTTCAGGTCACGATTTATAAGAACTATAGATGCCTGAGTGGTATAAAGATATTTTTCATATTTTTTATTGGCCAGGAAGGCTAGGGTTCCTTTTTTACCTTCTTCAATTCGGGAAATATTGGTTACTTTTTCCTGAGGATTACCTTCGATGTCTCCTTTCAGGTATTGGGCAATAACCTGTGCAGTAAATTCCATGGTTTAAAATTTGGATGCAAAAGTAGGCAATATTCTTTATTCTCCACAATCCTTAGGATAACATAGAAAATATTTTTTCTCTGGACGTTGTAAATAAGGATCATTCAGAATATCAGATACTTCTGAAATGTTTCTGATATTATCTTCTGCCATAAGTATTTGAATCATATCGTCACTACCGGTAAAGGCGTTATTTGAGATCTCCCCTATGGTTATCAGGTAGTGAATATCAGCTGGAGGTAAATCATATTTTTCAGCAATATTATCTCGTATATCTTGCAATGTAGTAGCTTCTGCAGGATGATCGTTAATCGTAACTGCCGGTAAGACCCTATTCAATAATCCATTCGATAATACTGACAGTACTTTATCATTGTGATATCGCCATTCTTTTGCCGATACAATAATATCAGTATCATCAAGTTTACTAAAATTTAAGATAACATCTTCAGTATTGTTTTTCAAATTCTTTGAATCGATTTTATGATATAGAAAATAAGCCAACGCAGGAGTACAAAACAGAGAAATATGCTGATTGGCCAGGAATTTTGCCCGCTGAAGAAGCCGTACCAGAATATTCTCCGAGGCAATTACAGTTTTATGATAATAGACTTGCCAATACATTAACCGGCGTGCTATAAGAAATTTTTCGACAGAATATATACCCTTTCTTTCGATAACCAGGCTATCGTTATGTACATGTAACATTTTTATCAGACGATCGGTACCTATTGTTCCTTCCGTCACTCCGGTAAAAAAACTATCGCGTTTGATATAATCGAGCCGATCCATATCAAGCTGGCTTGAAACAAGTTGATGCAGGAATTTTTTCGAATAGGTATCGCCATATATCGACAGCGCAAGGTCTAGTTTACAATCAAATTCCTGGTTTAGTTCATTCATTAATAGTCGTGAAAGTTGTTCGTGGGTTACCCCTGTAATTATAGTTTCCTCTAATGCGTGCGAAAATGGGCCATGGCCAATATCGTGCAATATTATTGCCGCCAGCACTGCTTCCTGTTCTTCAGTAGTAATGATTATACCTTTGCTCAAAAGGCTATCAATAGCTAGTGTCATTAAATGCAAGGCTCCAATAGTATGTTGAAAGCGTGTATGTGTTGCTCCTGGATAAACATAATGGGTAAGTCCCAGTTGCTTTATTCTCCGGAGACGTTGAATGTATGGATGCTCAACCAGATCGAAGATAAATTCAGAGGGAATTGTAACAAAACCGTGTACAGGATCATTGATGATCTTCTTTTTATTCCTGCTATAAGTTACCATATCCTTTTTTTCTTTGACAAAACTAAATTTTATAGCCGGGAAATAAAACGAAAAAGTAGTAGGCCGGCATAATTTCATTTCATATTGATATCCAATATTTTGTAGTTTATATGATATTTTATACTTTTGCAGCGTAGTGAGATTTCTTTAGGGGACATAAGTCCCCTATTTTGTTGCACGTAAATGATATCGAAAGAAAGAATATTAACACTTATTAAAGATATCATGGAAGAAAAGAAATTCTTTCTGGTTTCGCTTGATATTAGTCCATCCAATAATATTCGGTTAGTTGCTGATAGTATGGAAGGAATTAAGATAAGTGAATGTACTCAGCTTAGCAGGGCTATAGAGCAAGGTCTTAACCGGGATATCGAGGACTTTGATCTCGAAGTATCCTCTCCCGGATTGGGTGTTCCGTTTAAAATCCGGGAACAATATCTTAAGAATGTTGGGAAGAAAGTTGAAGTTGTATCAAAAGACGGAGTAAAAACACGTGGTACCTTAATTCAGATCGATAACAATATCTTTTGCATCGAAAAGGAAAAAGAGATCAGGATTGAAGGAAAAAAGAAAAAACAAGTAATTAAAGAAATTATCAATTTTGAATTTGAATCTGTTAGTAAAGTGAAAAATGTAATAAAGTGAAATTGATAGAATAATAAATGATTTATGGAAAATATTAATCTTATAGAAACCTTTTCGGAGTTTAAAGAACTAAAAAATATCGACAGAGCTACAATGATATCAGTACTTGAAGATGTTTTTAGAGGTATGTTGCAAAAAATGTTCGGAACAGACGAAAACTTTGATGTTATTATAAATATCGATAAAGGCGATTTTGAAATATGGAGGAACAGGGAAGTTGTTGAAGATGGGAAAGTTGAAGATTCTAATCGGCAAATAGCATTGTCCGAAGCAAAAAAATTTGATGAGGATTATGAAATTGGTGAGGATGTTACCGATGAAGTTAGATTCGCCAATTTTGGTCGAAGAGCAATTCTTGCATTACGTCAGAACCTTACTGCCCGTATTCTCGATCTGGAAAAGAACAATGTTTATATGAAATATAGCGATCGGATCGGAGAAATAATTACAGGTGAAGTTTATCAGGTTTGGAAACGCGAAATTTTAGTTCTCGATGAAGAGGCTAATGAACTTATTCTACCAAAATCGGAGCAGATACCCTCAGATTATTTTCGGAAAGGCGATACAATACGAGCCGTTGTTATTAAAGTTGAAATGAAAAATAATACTCCGTTGATTATTCTTTCACGTACGTCACCTGTCTTTTTGGAGAGACTATTCGAACTTGAAGTACCAGAAATATTCGATGGCCTTATTACAATAAAAAAGATTGTTAGGATTCCCGGTGAACGTGCTAAAGTTGCCGTCGAATCGTACGATGAACGAATCGATCCAGTAGGAGCATGTGTCGGTATGAAAGGATCGAGAATACACGGGATTGTTCGTGAATTGAAAAATGAAAATATCGATGTTATTAATTTTACAAATAATATCCAGCTTTATATTACAAGGTCTTTAAGTCCTGCAAAGATAACTACCATTAAACTCGATCAGGAGAATAAACGGGCCGAGGTATATTTAAAACCTAACGAAGTATCGTTGGCCATTGGTAAAGGTGGTTTGAATATTAGACTGGCCAGTCAGCTAACGGGTTACGAAATTGATGTATATCGCGAAGGAACAGAAGACGAAGAAGATGTGAATCTCGAAGAATTTGCCGATGAAATTGATGGTTGGATCCTTGACGAATTAAAGGCAATAGGTTGCGATACAGCTAAAAGTGTATTGGAATTATCGATTGAAGATTTGGTAAAAAGAACCGACCTGGAAGAGGAAACTATTAAAGAAGTGATGAAGATTTTGCGCGCAGAATTTGAATAATAAACAGTATATTAGCGCAATATCTGAATTTAAAGGCATATTGACAGAAAAGAGGTATATATTTTATGACAGATAACAAAGCTACAAGGCTGAGTAAAGTTGCACGAGAATTAAACGTCGGGATTAATACCATTGTTGACTTTCTTCATAAAAAGGGCGAGAAGGTTGATACAAACCCGAATACCAAGATCTCTTCTGAGCAATACGGATTACTCATTGAAGAATTCAGCTCCGATATATCTATTAAAAAGGAGTCAGAAAAGGTCAATTTACATCATTTTAAAGATAGACCCCAATCCATATCAATAAACGATATGAAGGAAGTTCCACACGATAGGCCGAGTGATCAAGAGGAACTTTTAATCAAGGATATACGCGGTGCTGAGACAACATTTGATGCTGAAACTACCACAGAACCAAAGACAACAGATACAACCGAAGTTGAAGCTAAAAAGCAACCATCGGAAGATATTGAGAAGTCTCAACCAGGAGAAGCTTTAAAGGAAGGAGTCGAACAAAAACCTGAAGATCTGAAAACCGACAAGGAACTGGCTGAAAAAGAAAAGGATAAAGAAAAAGCCGATTCCAAAATAAAGGTAATTGGGAAAATCGACCTTGATAAGGTAAAGAAAAAGCCACAGCCTGATAAAAAAGTAGTTGAAGAAAAAAAGAAACTAAAGGAGGAGAAAAAAGAGACAAAAGCAGTAGCAAAAGAAAAAGAAGAACCGGCCGAAGAGATAGCTGAACCTAATGGGGAATTGGCGGTAGAAGAAGATATAAGCGAAAATGTAATTCGGGCAAAAGCTGAAAAACTCAGTGGACCCACCGTTATTGGGAAAATTGATTTGCCCAAACGTCCGGTAAAGGAACAATTTGAAGATACAGAAAGTGGTGACAGAAAACGAAAACGAAAGAGGATAAAGAAAGATAAGGAACGTGTCAGGTTCGATGAGCGAGGCGAAGAAAAAGAAGATGAAGATGTCATTCGCGACCGATCGAAGAAAAAGAGGAAGAAAAAAACACTGAAACCCGAAATAAGCGAAGAAGATGTTCAGAAACAGATAAAAGATACACTGGCCCGTTTAACCAAAACAAAATCGAAAGGTGCTAAGTATCGCCGTGAAAAACGCGATGCAGTTAGTCAGCGAATCCAGGAAGAATCGGTTAAAATAGAAGAATCCAAAAATATCATTAAAGTAACCGAATTTGTTTCAGTCAATGAATTGGCTACCATGATGAACACTCCGGTAAATGAACTGATTGCTACCTGTATGAGTCTCGGCTTGTTTGTTTCTATTAACCAACGTCTCGATGCTGAAACCATGGCTCTTCTGGCTGAAGAATTCGGATATAAAGTTGAATTTATAAGCGTTGAGGTACAGGAGGCAATACGCGAAGACGAGGATAAAAATGAAGATTTGCAAACAAGACCTCCAATAGTCACTGTTATGGGACATGTCGATCATGGTAAAACCAAATTGCTCGATTATATTCGAAGTGCCAATGTAGTTGCCGGTGAAGCTGGAGGAATTACTCAGCATATTGGTGCATATAGTGTTAAACTTGATGATAGCAGAAGAATTACTTTTCTCGATACCCCGGGTCATGAGTCATTTACCGCAATGCGTGCACGTGGGGCACAAATTACCGATGTGGCTATTATTGTTGTTGCTGCCGACGATGGTATTATGCCCCAGACAATTGAAGCTATAAATCATGCTCAGGCAGCTGGTGTACCTATGGTATTTGCTATTAATAAAATTGATAAACCTACGGCAAATCCGGAAAAAATAAAGGAAGAGTTGGCCAATATGAATATCCTTGTCGAGGATTGGGGTGGAAAATACCAGTCGCAGGATATTTCAGCAAAGAATGGCATTAACATTTCAGAATTACTCGATAAAGTATTACTTGAAGCCGAACTATTGGAGCTAAAAGCCAATCCAAATAAAAAAGCGCACGGCACTGTAATAGAATCTTCACTCGATAAAGGTAGGGGTTACACGACCACAATTCTTGTTGAAGCCGGGACTATGCATATTGGAGATATAGTGCTGGCCGGAATTCACATGGGAAAAGTTAAGGCAATGTATAACGAGAGAGGAAAAGCCATCACTGAGGTAGGACCATCAACTCCGGTTTTAATTCTCGGACTAAATGGGGCACCTCAGGCCGGCGATAAGTTTAATGTTATGGATAGCGAAAGAGAAGCCAAAGAAATTGCCAACAAACGTGAACAACTTCAGCGAGAGCAGGGAATGCGCACACAGAAACATATTACACTCGATGAAATCGGCCGCCGGATTGTTATTGGCAACTTCCAGGAATTGAATCTGGTTGTTAAAGGCGATGTTGACGGCTCTATTGAAGCCTTGTCCGATTCTTTAATCAAACTTTCAAATGAAGAAATTCAGGTAAACATTATCCATAAAGGAGTTGGACAAATTTCCGAGAGCGACATTATGCTGGCTACTGCTTCCGATGCTATAGTTGTCGGGTTCCAGGTACGTCCTTCTTTGGGAGCCAGACGGCTTGCGGAAAAGGAGGAAATTGACATTCGAATATATTCCATTATTTATGATGCGATCAATGAAATTAAATCGGCAATGGAAGGAATGCTCTCACCTGAAATTAAGGAGGAAATTACTGCTACACTCGAAATTCTTGAGGTATTTAAAATAACTAAAGTTGGAACGATTGCGGGATGTATGGTAAAAGAAGGCAAAATAAAGCGTGATTCGAAAGTTCGTATTATTCGCGATGGAATTGTAATTTATACGGGTGAATTAGGTTCGCTGAAACGGTTTAAAGATGATGTGAAAGAGGTAGCAAATGGACTTGAATGCGGATTAAATATCCAGAACTTCAACGATATTAAACCTGGTGATATCATCGAAGCTTACGAAACCATTGAAATCAAGAAAAAATTATAGAATTTGACTTTTTATAAAAAATTAAGGCTCGTAAACATACGAGCCTTTTTTATCAGAACATGGGGTATTCTAAAAAAGAACTTTCAGATAAAATAAAAAAACTTGCCCTTCATGTGGGTTTTACCGATTGTGGAATTGCTCCAGCAGCTAAACTAACCGTTGATGCACAACGACTTCGCAATTGGCTTAATAATGGAATGCACGCTGGTATGAAATACATGAAAAACTATTTTGAAAAACGGGCCAATCCATCACTACTTGTCCCGGGAACTAAATCTGTAATTGTTGTTCTGTTGAATTACTTTCCAAGTGAACAACAGAATAGTATCAACAATATGTTTGTTTCGAAATATGCGTATGGATACGACTATCATCTGGTAGTTAAATCTATGCTTAAAAAATTACGAAAATTCATTAATGAAGAACTAATCCCAATAAACGGCCGGGTGTTTGTTGATTCGGCACCTGTTTTAGAGCGTGCATTAGCAAGTTTGGCAGGTCTCGGCTGGATTGGTAAAAATGCCAATCTGATTTCACCAAAATATGGATCGTTTTGTTTTATTGGTGAACTAATGGTCGATATTGAACTGGCACATAATAATCCGATCCGAGATTTTTGTGGTGATTGCACAAAATGTATTCAGGCATGCCCTATCGGGGCTATTACAAATAACCGAACTATCGATAGTCGCAAATGTATTTCATATTGGACTATTGAATATAAAGGTTCAATCGATGAATCGCTGCAGCAGAAATTCGAAAATCGTATTTTCGGCTGTGATATATGTCAGGATGTTTGCCCATGGAATCGTAAAGCGAAACCGAATAACGTGCAAGAATTTCGACCTCCACCTGGTTTATTATCGATGAAACGAAATGATTGGCTGGAACTTACTGAGGATAGGTTTAATGAACTGTTTAAAAACTCAACAGTCATGCGCACCGGGTATACCGGTTTAAGAAGAAATATCGAGTTTGTAAATCTGTAATCTGTGAAATGTATAATTTCTAAAATTATTAATCAATATACTGAATTTCACTTTTCAAGTTCATACAGCAGTTATTGTTACCACAATATTTCTCCTGTTCCGCGGACCATCAAACTCACAGAAAAAAATATTCTGCCAGGTCGAGAGGCCCATCTTACCCTCGATAATAGGAATAGTCTCGCTAGGGCCAACAAGACCGGCTTTCAGATGAGCATCACCGTTATTATCCTGTGCGTCATGCTCCCATACGCCCGAAGGAATTAGTTTTCGTAAAAGTGTTATAACATCACGCTGTACCGAATCATCCCAGTTTTCCTGTATCATAATAGCTCCTGTTGCGCCTTGTGCATACACATTCACCATTCCCGTCATTATTTTGCTGTCGGATACAATTTTTTCAACTTCCCGGGTAATATCGTACAGGGCATTCTGGTGCCGGGTCGATATTTGTATAAATTTTTGCATTTTTCTAACTTTGTTATAATTAAAAAACTGTTATTTAGAGCCGTTATCTGAAGTATAACAGCATTTATTCAAAATGGTAAGTTAATTTTAATACAAATATGTTGAAGACTGAGCTTTTGCGCAAGGAAAGAATTATGGAACATACCGAAAATTGTTGGAAATCGTTTGATGGAGTAAAACTTTTTGCGCAAACCTGGTTCGCTTCAGATAAGCCAAAGGCCATAATTAATTTAATTCATGGATCGGGTGAACATTGTAGCCGATACGCATTTTGGGCTCAAAAGCTTGCAGAACATGGTTATACTGTTAGAAGTTACGATATACGGGGTCATGGTCGATCTGAAGGTAAACGAGGATACAGCTCCGGCTATTCCAAATTATTTAAAGATCTTGAGTATTTCATTGATAAGGGTCGGGAAGAGTTTCCGGGTCTGCCAATATATCTTTACGGACATAGCTTTGGAGGTAATTTAGTATTAAACTATGCCATGCAGTATAATTCGCCTGTTAATGGATTAATAGTTACTTCGCCCTGGTTTGAGTTGGTTAGGAAATATTCCCGAATCAAGGTGCTATTGGCTACTCTACTGAGTAATATTTTCCCTGGGTTTATGGTGAATATGAGATTAAAAGCCGAAGATATATCACGCGATCTTCGCGAAGTACATAACTACCGAAACGATCCACTGGTTCATGATAAAATTAGTATTCGGCTGGTACTTCAAATTATGGAAGCAGGACGTAAAGCCTCGATGAGTATTTATAAGATTAATATACCCCTCTTGGTGATGCATGGTAATAGCGATAACATAACATCATGCAAAGCTTCACGGAATTTCGTCCGGAATGCCAGTGATCGTACCACTTATATCGAATGGGAAGGAGGTTATCACGAACTTCATAACGATCTTAATCGCGATGAAGTATTTGAATCATTACTTGCCTGGTTAAAAAAATATTCCCAATAACCGAATATCGTCATATGACTGATTTAATTACTCCTGTACAAATTCCTCAACCACTTTTCGAGATTACCTATCACAGCAAGTTGTTTTTTACAGGTTCATGTTTTTCCGAATATATCGGAAACAAAATGAAAGAATTACGATTTTTGGTTTGTCATAATCCTTTCGGTGTAATTTATAATCCTTTATCAATTGCAACAAATCTTCAACTCCTGCTTGAGAAAGAAGTCTTTACAGAAGATGATTTACGCTTTTACAACGAACTTTGGTTTAGCTTTAACCACTATACCTTTTTTTCACACCCCGATAAACAAATATGCCTGGATAAAATAAACTCCAGTTTTAGTATTGCAAAGAAATTTATTAATGAATCAGATTTTATTTTTATTACCCTTGGAACATCATGGGTTTATCGGTTGAAAGAAACTGGAGAAGTTGTAGCAAATTGTCACAAGCAACCCGCGGCTTTGTTCGATCGTAGCTTTCTTACAGTTGAACTGTCGTTTGAAGCCCTGAAGTTATGCATTGAACGTATCCGTAAAACAAATTCTGCCATTACATTTATATTTACTGTCAGTCCTATACGCCATTGGAAGGATGGAGCGATAAATAACAAGCGAAGTAAAGCTGCTCTTCTACTAGCAATCGCAAAACTACAAGAATGGGACAATAGTATCTACTATTTTCCTGCTTATGAGATATTTATGGATGAATTGCGTGATTATCGTTTCTATGCTTCTGATATGTTGCATCCTTCCGAAAGAGCTCAGAATTATATTTGGAATAAGTTTATTGATAACTTTATTTCAAACGAGCATAAAGAAATTCTCCGAAACGTTGAAAAGATTATTGCTTCGATTAAACATAAGCCTTATTTTCCTAGCACCCAGTCTTATCAAAAATTCAGGTCTTCTGTAATTAATAAAATAGTTGATATTTCTCAAAAATATACTTTTCTCGATTTAAGCGATATCCTCCGTAACTTTGATACTAATGTTTAATATTTGAGTGTAAATTTTGAACATTCTATTTTATTGCATGTTTACACTGCGACATTAACTAACTGAAAGATGAGGGTAATAAGCAGTGTTATATTTTTATTTCTGATTACAATTACTCTTCCAGTGGGTTATACTCAACCTACGGAATCAGGAGTCATCGAAGGAAGAATTTTTAACCAGGCTAATAACGAACCAGTACCATTCGCCAATTTAATTATCTATGGAACAAATATAGGTTCGGTAAGCGACCTAGACGGGAAATTTATATTTACAGGAATTAAACCCGGTTATCTACGTGTTGTGGCCAGCTCGGTAGGTTTTGAACAATATGTTTCCGAAGAATTCCTGGTTACCAATGCCAATAAATCGTTTATTGAAATACCATTAAAGGAAACTGCTTTTGCTCTTGATGAAATAGTAATAAGGGCTTCACCTTTTCGGAAAAGTGTGGAAAGCCCGCTTTCATTGCGTAGGATCGGTATTGAACAGATAGAAAAAAATCCGGGAGGCAACCGTGATATTTCAAAAGTCATACAATCTTTTCCCGGTGTTGCTTCAACACCTGCTTATCGTAACGATGTGATTGTCAGAGGGGGTGGACCAAGCGAAAACCGGTTTTATCTCGATGCTGTCGAAATACCCAATTTAAACCATTTTGCTACGCAGGGTGCTTCAGGTGGACCAGTTGGAATAATAAATGTCGATTTCATCAGGGAGGTTAATTTTTATTCGGGTGCATTTCCGGCCAATACTGGTAATGCTCTGAGTTCGGTACTCGATATGCGTCAAATTGATGGGAATCAGGAAAAGCTTAAATTCAGGGGTTCTGTGGGAGCAAGCGATCTGGCTCTCACCCTCGATGGTCCCATTTCATCGAATACAACCTTTATAGCCTCGGCTCGTCGTTCTTATTTGCAATTCTTATTTGCAGTGCTTCAACTACCTTTTCTTCCAACCTATAACGATTTTCAATTTAAATCGCGAACACGGATTAATGAAAAGAACGAAATATCCTTTATCGGACTTGGGGCAATCGATCAGTTTGAGTTGAATCTCAATGCCGATGATACTCCCGACCAGCGATATATACTCAGTTTTTTACCGGTGAACGAGCAATGGAATTATACAGTCGGATCGGTTTATAAACATTATCGCAATAAGGGATTCGATACCTGGGTATTAAGCCGGAATTACCTTAACAATGTTGCCTACAAATACCTTAATAACGATGAGAGTTTAGGCAAAACTCTCGATTACTCCTCGGCAGAGATAGTAAACAAATTTCGGTATGAGAGAAATTATGAAACGCTATCAGAATACAAATTTATTTTTGGTATGGGTATAGAATATGCCAAATATTTAAATGAGAGTTATAATCAAACTTTTTTAGGTAATGAATTACTTGAATTCCGTTATGATACGTACCTCGATATGTTTCATTATACTGCTTTTGGGCAGGTAAGTAAAAGTTTTATTAACAAACGATGGACCCTCTCATTGGGTATTCGCGCCGATGGAAGTACTTATTCCAGTGAAATGCAAAATCCGATACAAAATCTTTCACCCCGTATAAATTCTTCATTACAGCTTACAAAAAAAATTGCCTGGAATTTCAATACAGGTCGATTTCAACAACGACCGCCTTATACTTCAATGGGCTTTAAGGATTCAGCAGGTATTTATATAAACCGTGAAAATGGATTAAAATATATTATTTCCGATCACCTGGTTTCGGGTTTTGAATACCGCCCCGATAATAATACACAACTTAGTATTGAAGGTTTCTATAAACACTATAGTGATTATCCTTTTTCAGTATCTGATTCAATTCCACTAGCAAGTAAAGGAGCCGATTTCGGTGTCTTTGGAAATGAAGAGGTAATATCAATAGCTGAAGGAAGGGCTTATGGCTTTGAAATACTGGGTCGTTGGCAGAATCTGCTGGGATTTAATACAGTTTTATCTTATACATACGTACGAAGCGAGTTCAAGGATCTACGAGCCGTATATCGGGGCACTTATTTGCCAACATCATGGGATAACCGTCATTTATTGAATATAACAGCCACGCGTACCTTTAAGAGTAACTGGTATGTAGGATTTAAATGGCGATTTGTCGGAGGGGCACCCTATACACCATTCGATGAAGAGATTTCATCCATCAGGCAGGCCTGGGATGCTCAGGGAGGACCCTATTTCGATTACTTACGCTACAACGAATTACGCATGAAACCTTTTCATCAGCTCGATATTAGGATCGATAAACAATACTTTTTTACCAAATGGTCAATTAATTTCTATGTTGATGTTCAAAATGTGTACAACTTTAAATCGGATGAACCTGACAGGTTAGTTCGTGCCTCATTCCAAGATCCAACAATTAATGATATATATACTGATGCATTAGGTATTGAACGATACGAGCTGGAAAATATTAAAAGTGATGGAGCAGGTACTGTTTTACCAACAATCGGTATCATAGTTGAATTTTAAATTTGTTATATATGAAAAGGAAGTTCGTTTTTTTACTAACTGCAATTTTATTTATCAGTTTTATTACTATTTATGATGGTTGCCGTTCCATCCGTGTAGCCGCCGAATATCGGACCGATACGTTGTATACTAATACCGGAGGTAATGGAGATTTGCTGGAGATTCATTTCAGGCGGGGATCCGAACATAATCATCCACTTATGGTCATTTGGATCGAGGATACCACCGGCTGTTATATACAGACATTATATGTGGCCGAGTCAATGGCAAAGGGAGTATTCGAACATGGCGATAAATCGACTGGGAAATGGTTGCCCGGATCCATACGCCGACCTGCAGCCTTACCCGTTTGGGCTCATAAACGCGGAGTTAAAGAAGCTGATGGCTTATATATACCTGCCCAGGATACTCCTATTCCCGATGCTTACACAGGAGCTACTCCTCAGGCACATTTTGTTTTGTTTGCCAGGACTGATAATCCACTTCCCAATAATTTTATTATATATTTTGAAATTAATCAGACATGGGATTGGAATAATTATTGGACAAATAATAAATTTCCTGATAACGATGAGTACAAAACTTCATGTCAACCGGCTTTAGTTTATCGTGCCCGACTGAATGGTAATGATATTGGTGAAAAGATTAATCTTGAGTTAGTAGGACACAGCCATTACAGCGGGTATAATGGAGTAATATATGATGATTTAGGTACCATAACAACTGCAAAAAATATTACTGAATCGATCAGTATAAAATTGGTTCGTTAATTTAAGAAAACCTGTTTATATTTCATAATCGAATTTTAAAAATGATGATCTTAATCACCTTTAGCTGGTGATGAATGTCACATCTTTGTTGTAAGCTATATTATCCATCCTTCGTAACTTAAGAATAAAAAAACCGGTATGAGTTTCAGAACATTGTGCAAATTATTAATATGCATGGTTTCCTTTCTTATATTTTTATCGGTTACTTCTTTTGGGAGCGGATCAGATGATATTCAAAATCAGATTGAACAATATAAATCGCTTATATCGAAATATGAATCAGAAGAAAATAATATCGAACTAAGTAAATATTTAATAAGGCTGGGCTATTTGTATTGGCAAATTGGAGCCCAGCGAGAAGCCATTGATTATTTCGAACGAGCCATCGATGTTAATAAAGATTTAGGTAATAAAAATGCTATAAAAACCCTGTATAACAATCTTGGACTTATTTATACCGAAGATGAAGAGTACCAAAAAGCTATCGGGTATTTTGAAAAAAGTTTGCAGCTGAATCTTGCTAAGGGCAGTAAAATTGAAGCTACTTCCGATTATATAAATATTGCTTTATCGTTCCAATCGCTCGGATATTATGCCGAATCGAATTCGAAAGCAGAAAAAGCCCTTGAGAATGCCTTGGAACTAAACAACCTCGAAATGGCTAAAACTACCTATGGTATTTTGGGGGAAAATTATGATAAGCTGGGGCAACATAAAAAAGCTGCGGACTATTATGAGAAATATAATACGCTAACAAAACATCTTCAAAAAAAGGAGATGGAGATTATGGCCAATCGAACCAAAGAGTTTGAGAAGCAAATACAATCCAAGGAAAAAGAACTGAAATATACTCTGGATACTTTAGGAGAAGTAATAGAGTTGAATCGGGAGATGCAGTTGCAAAATGCACTGTTAAATAAAGAAAACCAACTTAAGGAAGAACAGAAGGCTCGTCTGGAAGCCGAGCAGGCACGCCTGAAAGCTAAAGAAAAAGTACGCCGTAACAGGTTTATTGCTTTAATTGCATTGGTAGTACTATTCGGATGTGTCATTGGAATGATTTATTGGCAACTGGCACAAAAGAAAAAAGCCAACCGTTTGCTGAAAGAACAAAATGCTGAGATTGACCGGCAGAAAAAGGAAATTGAAAAGCAACGCGATTTAGCAAACAGGCAGAAAAAACGCATTACTGATAGCATTCAGTATGCACAACGAATACAAAATGCAGTTTTACCTCCTGTGAGTTTCTTCCATCAAAACTTCAGCGATTTTTTTGTATTACATCAGCCTAAAGATATAGTGAGTGGCGATTTTTACTGGACAACTCGAAAGGATGATGTATTAATAATTGCAGTTGCCGATTGCACCGGCCATGGAGTTCCGGGAGCTTTTATGAGCATGCTGGGAGTGGCCTATCTGAATGAAATAGTAAACAAGATTGCTATAAACAAACATATTAGCGCACTGAGTGCCGATGACATTCTAAACCAATTACGCGAAATGGTTATTACTTCCTTACACCAGACAGGCGATACCAATGAACCGAAAGACGGCATGGACATTTCGATATGTATTATCGACTTTGAACATAAAAAAATGCAGTTTGCTGGAGCCAATAATCCATTATACCTTATCCGTAAGGGGGAAATTATTCAGTTTAATCCTGATAAAATGCCGGTAAGTTACCATCAGAAACGCGATGTTCCTTTTGTAAGGCATGATTTTAACTTGTTATCCGATGATTGTATTTATATGTTTTCCGATGGATATGTCGATCAATTTGGAGGTAAACAGGGTATGAAATTCCTAGCTAAACAATTCAAGGAAGTATTACTTAAAATACATACTAAACCATGGCCGATCAAAAAGCGTTTCTTACTAAAACATTTAACGATTGGAGGGGCGACGTGCCTCAGCTCGATGATGTGCTGGTCGTTGGCATACACTATTCACCCAAAGTATCGGCAAAACAGGTTACAATGAAAAACGACTGGCATAATAAAACAATACTGATTGCAGAAGATACAGATGTAAATTATTTTTTAATTACAGCAGTACTTAAGGAAACCAGAGCCAACTTGATTAGGGTGAAAGATGGTTTGGAAGCGCTCGATTTTGTAAAAAATAACGAAGTCGATCTGATACTGATGGATATCAACATGCCGAGGATGAATGGTTATGATGCAACCCGAAATATAAAGCAAATTAGGAGTGATATTCCTATAATAGTGCAAACAGCTATGCACTTTGAAGATGAAAGCGATGAGGCTTATAAAGCCGGAGCCGATGATTATATTGCGAAACCAATTGATTTAAAGACCTTTATGAGCAAAATGGAACGATTTCTTAATTAATTGGTATATAAATAATTGTGGTTGGTTGAGAATAGAATTTTTAGGTTCAAAATTCGGCCGAAATGAAAACTGTCATGATAGAATATGATTATTTATAATATAATTTCATGGGAATAAAAAAGCATTTTAAATATTAATTGTCTAACTTTCATTTCAATACATAACGAATATGGAACGACTTTATATCTCTGCTTCTGACGATACACCTGAAATAGATTTAAATCAGGATAGTGGCCTTTTAAAAATTTCTGGAAAATCACTCCCGGAGGATGTTATTGAGTTTTATTCTCCTGTATTTTCATGGCTGGAACAATATGCAGCTAATCCTAATGAGGAAACGAAGATGCTGGTAAAAGTTATTTATTTTAATTCAGCATCGCAACGTGCATTGAATGAAATATTTACAATACTCAGCAGGATTAATGTAAAAGGTAAAAAAGTGGATGTTGAGTGGTATTACCATGAGGATGATGAAGAAATGAAAGAGGCTGGAGAAGAATTTGCTGATATTACCAATTTAGCTTTCCAGTTTAAAAGTTATGCTCTGAATTAAATTATTGGGAATTCTTAGTCTTTTTTTGTTAATTTAAAATTCTTGGGAACCATAACTTAATTTACTATGTTTCGATCTGTACTTTGTTTTATTCTGGTTTTAGCTAACATAAGTCTTTTGGCTCAAGATATACCTGTCTATGAGAAAAAAACATATGTTGCCCCTGATGGGAAATTCTATGTTCAGAAAGATCTGCCTATTTACATTTGGCTATCAACTTCAGCAGATGAAGAATCGGAAAAATTCAGGTTATGGAGCGAGGAAACCAGCCGGTATTCAAATCCAATGTATTTCGACACCGAAGGATGGAATTCAATACGCTCCCCCTGGGCAATTGATAGTGCAACTCATAAATATGTATATCCTATGCGCGACATTATTTTTGAGGTTTATGCTGATAGCAAACACCCCATTACTACCATCGATTATGGCGATGCAAAACCTTTTCAGGCAGAAGGAAAATTAACTGTAGGATCGGGAGCCCAAATCAAACTGTCAGCAACCGATGCTTTATCGGGTGTTGAAAATATATATGTATCGATCGATGGAATACCTTATAAGCCCTATTCGGATCCAATTGAAATAAATCAGGAAAAGGAATATCAGATAAAATACTATGCTGTCGATAATGTAGGAAATGTTGAACCTCTGCATGAGATTACCATAATGTTCGATAAAACGGCGCCGGTTTCAAAGCTTGAAATCGAAGGTGACCGACATGAAAATATTCTTTCCAACCGATCAAAAATCGTTTTGACATCCGACGATAAAGGAATTGGCTATAAATCCATCTATTATTCAATCGATAACAATACTGAAAGATTGTACAAAACACCAATTCTTGCAGCTTATTTATCGCAGGATGATCACACTATTACATTCTATGCGGTCGATAAGGTTGGGAATAAGGAGCAAATGCAGAGTTTTTCATTCTATATCGATAAAACCCCACCAACTATCATTGAGGAGATCATGGGCAAAAGTTTTTTCTCGGGAGGAAAAGAATATTCTTCCGGTAAAACACGCCTGAAGCTTACATCGTTCGACAATAAAGCAGGAGTGAAAGAAGTTCGTTATTCTGTTAATGGGAGTGAATATGAATTATACGAAACTCCCGTATTTCTGACTCAGTCATCCGGAAATCTACTGATCAAATCGTATGCTGTGGATAACGTCAATAACCGATCGAATAGTCAGACTGCCAACGAAAAAACGAATATACCTTACATCGATTTAACTGGGCCAGATTTGAACTTCGCCTTCAAAGGACCGAAATTTGAAACCCGCGATACTATTTTTATTAGTAAGAATACCTCTATAGTACTTAATGGAAGCGATTCAGAAGCTGGATTGAACCATATCGAGTATAATATAGATGGAAGTAATCCAATAGAATATGAATCCCCGTTTTCAATCTCGGACGAAGGTTTCAGCGCCATTGATTTTACCGGATTCGATAATGTCGATAATACCAGTTCGGCATCTTTCGGTGTAAAAATCGACAATACAGGTCCGATAATATCCCATGCTTTTGGCACTTCCTGGCTTCATAAGAATGGAGATTTATTAACATATCCTGCTCATACGGTACTTTTCATAATTGCCACCGATGCTGTAGTTGGTTTTCAGAAAATGACATATAGTTTGAATAGTGGAGCAGAAAAGGAATATACAGGAATTATAAAAGATCTTCCAATTGGTAAAAATGAACTTATTGTGAAAGCTTTTGATAAGCTTGGAAATTATACTGAAGAAACGCTTTCCTTTAATATCGAATAATGACGATATTAATTCCGGCTCCATCTGTAATAAGAGCTGCAGGTAACAAACCGAAAGAAATAAAAGAATATATCGGGAAAGTTAATTCTGGCACATCGCGAATTAGCATAGCACATATGAAAAGTCCTGAGGGTTGGGAAGAACCTGGACAAACTCCTGATTTTGATGAATATACAATCGTATTGAAAGGAACACTTAGAGTCGAAACTAAAGAAAATATACTTGACGTATATGCCGGCCAGGCAATTATTGCTAAAAAGAAGAAATGGGTAAAATATAGTACGCCTTTTGAAGAAGGTGCCGAATATATTGCAGTTTGTTTACCTGCCTTTTCACACGAAAAGGTACACCGTGATTCTGATTAAACATGTTCTGGATGAAAAAAATACTGTTTGGAAGAGTTTTTATTG
>CAYMQP010000022.1:0-22378 GCA_964392505.1 uncultured Bacteroidales bacterium | reverse complement strand
GCATTGAGCAATGCGCCCCATACTCCGGTAACACCTCAGCATGTAAACAAACTTAGAACCTGTTTAAATTTTAATGCTTCTGACCTGAGTTAGTTTCTTGCGCACTAAACAGAGATGGTTTTATATTCTATGTAATCAGTTAGTGCGCTTTTCTGATTCGTTTTGAAATTACTACAAATATGAAATCTCCCGCTACAGGCGGGACAAGCTCTATGGGATTTATTTTTCGATCCAAAGTCTGTAGGACTTTCATATTTGTAGCAGAATTATAAAAACCAAGATAACCGCGTCAAAGACTTTGATCAATCTGGAAAATAGTCAAAATGACGCGGAATTTAACCGACATTTCGTTTTTATTTAAAATTTTAAACAGGTTCTTAATTAATGTCCTGATTCAACACGATACTTTGGAAGTTAAAAAACGGGGCTTACACGCTGTAGATATAAACGCAGAAATGCTTAACTTGTACTTCTAAATAACTTGTTATGATGTGCTTGCTCAACGTTTGCTAATCCCGACCGTTATAGACAATTACTATGGAAAAAACCGTTCTTCAAATCAGTACAATTATTTGCTCCCTTATTACACAACTATGTTTTACACAATACGATTCAATGATAATAGAAAATAAACTTTGGACTGTCGTTGATTATCATTATAACTGGTTTGGTGAAATCGAAAGTAGACATACAACTTTTTATAAATTTGAAGGAGACACTTTATTCAATGACAAATCCTATAAGATATTGTATTACTGCTGGAGGGACTCCGCATTGCAAAATTGGTACATGGAATCTTTTTATAGAGAAGATTCATTAAAAGTATATGAATATAGATGGGAAGAAGAAATCTTAAGATATGATTATTCATTTATTAAAGGTGACTCGATATGCTCAGAATTTTATGCATCTGAATACTGTTGGGATTGGCAATATGTCGACTCAGTTGATACAATATTAATATATGGTATGTTACGTAAAAGACTAATTTTTAATTATGGGGAAGAAGATATCTGGATTGAAGGTGTAGGCAGTATTTATAATCCATTCTATCCAGTTTTCCCGCAACTAGATTGGGGTTGGGATTTATCATGTTGTTACGATGGAGATCAATTAATTTATAAAAATGAAGAATTCAGTGAATGTTATGTTGAGTATGTAAATGATATTAATACAAATCAAAACACGACAAATAAATTACAAATATTTCCAAATCCGTTTAGCGACTTCACACGTATACAGCTAAATGAAATTAATCCATCAGAAATCCGAGCTATATATTTAGTTAATGCTTACGGACAAAAGATTAAAGAAATCAACATTACAAAAGATTATATACAATTAGAAAGAGGAAATCTTCCATCTGGCTTGTATTTTATCCAGATGATAGATAAAAACTACCATATCTGTTCCGAAAGATTAATTGCATTATAATAATAAGTTGCATACGTTAACCTAAGGGCAATATTGCCAGAATATTCTGATTTTTAATTTTAAACTTCGAAGAAACATTAATTTTATGACGGACGTTTTAGAGGTTTTACGTTAGTCAAGTATAATAACAACCTGTGCTGTAGACAAGAAACAGATATTAATGGTTAGTATTAAGAAATAAATTACTTTTAGATTCATAGTATAATTTTTTTATTCAATTAATAATTTACCGGCATCTATTATTTTATTTTCATCAGTAATTGCATAGAAAATTATAATATCGGACCGGCCTGATAAAATAAAAGGGGCATTTCTAATATAATCTACCAACATTACTTGCCCTTCCATACTATATAATGTGATAAGACAATCATTCGATGTATGTCCATAATTTTCAACAAATATTTCCCTTGTTCCGGGTATAAAACGAACCATACACTGATTATTCCGGAGTTCAATGATTTCAACCGGAATAATAAATACATTATATCCCGGCGCAGAGGTTCCAAAACAACCTGCCGTATCACGTATGTATACAGCATATGAAGTACTTGTATCAGGGTGTACCCAGGTATAGGGCTCATGGGGACTGGAAACCCCGGTTTGAGGTATCCAGGCAATTGAGTCAAGTGGCAAGGTGGAGTTAATAAGATTTCCATAATATAAATAGGTGGAATCTCCCCGGGGCACATAAAAATTATACTCTATTGTGGTGTACTCTTTGACAGAAAAAATAACCCTGCACGAGTCGACACCGATATTACTTTCTTCATCTCTTACAGTCACAGTAAAATTCAAATCAAATTCTATTGGATCTTCAATTACTGTTGGATTGGCAATTGTTGTATCATCCAGAAAATCTGAAGCATACCAGTAGTATTGTGAGAAGGGAATGTGTGACAGAGTTTCCCAGCAATAGGTATAATTGCCGGTACCGCCGGAAGCTGTCGGATTGCCTCCTAACGTTATAGTATCCATATCATATAGATTAACGCACACTACCTGGTCGGGACCCGCATCCACATTGAGCTGGCATTTACTATTGTTTTCAGAAGCCGCTATAATAAGAATTATGGTTAATACACATTTAGTATAATTACCCATGTTGTGTAAATTTTAATCATCATTTTATTTTAACATGTTACTGCTCGCTTTAGTAATATCCCATGCTGATTGCGCTTCGATTTTAGGTAAATGCCATAAATACCTGTTAGGTGAATCAATTGCTAAAGTATACAAATAATCATCCGGTGGATCAACATCAGGTTTATCTATTTCTGGAATACGAATATCAGTTAAAAGATTACCTGCTTTTTCGATGATTTCTTCAGAAAGTTTTTGAGCATCACAGTTACATTGTATTTCAATTATATTTTGAAGTTGGGGATATTTTGAATGAGGGAAGGAGAAACGATAAGAATAGACATTATAATCTTTTAGAAGAGCATTGAGATTTACATCGGCAGATTCTGAATTATTCACCGGCCTTGCGCTTTGATTAATTATTCGTGCATTTATTACTCCGTAATTTTTTGATTCTTGTCCATACAGTTTGCATAAAACACATACTAAGATAAAAGACAATATATATATCTTCATAGTTTTAATATTAGCTTATTTAACACAAGGTCACTATTTATATAAACATTCATAATGAATATTCCTGGAGGATAGTGAGTTACATCAATCACACTATTCCCTATAACTTCTTTTTGATCAATTATTACTCCTTGGGCATTAAAAATTTTAATATTTAATTTACTATTGTCTTTTTGACTAATATTTAAATAATTTTTAACAGGAATAGGATATAGTTTTATTTTATCAGATGTAATTTCTTCAATAAATGTAGGGAGACAATCACACTCTAAATCTGAAGGGAATAAAGTAAAACGATAAATCAGATTCTCATCAATATAACATCTTAGATAGTAATTACCTAATTGCTGGCTGAATAATTCAAGAGATATTCCTAAAAAGCTGATTGTCGAACCTATTCTTTCTATAACCGGATAATTCGATTGATAAGAAGGAGCAAATATCCAGTCGGATGAATCAGTGGCACGGACATAATAAAAATTCAATGGAGTACTTTGGATATTCTTTGATACAATACTATCAACTATATATTCAAAATTAGTATAGGGCAATACTCCCGGGAATTCCTCATTTCGAACAAGAATTGTATCACCCGGGTTAATGGAAAAGTCATATAGTTTATAGAAATAGCCATTCAATTGATCAAAATGGTTTATAGAATCAGCATTAAAATAAAAAAATTCATATGTGGTAGTGGTGCCCCAATAGTAAGTATCCGGTCCTGCTTGATATTGTTTGATATCAGAGAATTGAAATTTTTTACACTCAAAGCTTTCAATTACTGTATCTTTAATAGATTCAATTATTAGTAATCCACCCCCTCCGGCAAATCCTGAAGTTGTATAATACCACTTAGCTCCTGTCGGAGCCCATTCCTGGCAATACAGCATTTTTGAAAAAAATAATAAAGCAAAAATGCTTATAATCAATAATCTTGAAAAATACCGAATCATGATTCTATATTTAATAATCTAAGTAAAATAACTATTCCGTTAATATCATTTTTTCTGTACCAATGACATTTCCATCAGAAATGAGAGTATAATGGTACATACCAGGCTGCAGTTCATTACCAAAGATTGTTACATACCCATGCTCACGATTAGCAAGGTTTATACTTTTAATCTGTTTCCCTTGAAGATCGTATATATAAAGCATTGCTTTCTGAACAGTAGATGGTAAAAAGTACTCAATGGTTGTGTTCTCGGTAAACGGATTCGGCCGGTTTTTGCCTGATGTTGCCCGGATACTTCCTTCAGCTATACGTGATTCAGCACTTTTCTCATCCTTATCTTTAATTTTTTCTTCCATAATGCTTTAATAGAGTTGAAACATCTCTCAAATTTAAAAGGCAAAATATGAATTCTTATGAGAACAACAATTAGTTATGCCATTAAAACAATTCAAATCTTCCTAATACTAAGGATTTTATACAACTTTTCTCTAAGTTTATAGTTTATGCAGTAATAATTAATTTCGTTTATATTTGAATAG
The DNA here is from genome assembly GCA_964392505.1 of uncultured Bacteroidales bacterium. Classification (GTDB taxonomy): domain Bacteria; phylum Bacteroidota; class Bacteroidia; order Bacteroidales; family UBA10428; genus UBA10428. Next base: position 17,851 of record CAYMQP010000022.1, on the reverse strand, counting down.
CAGCTCATTTTCCGGTATGGCTGCTATTCTTTATTTTGCATTCAGCTGCTTAATTAAATTGTTCTATTTAATTAATTGAAATGTCCAGAATAATCAAATATTGACTTAAGATTAATTATCTTTATATACCCTATTAATCGTTATTTATAATTAATACACCAAACCCATGGAATCACCACCGGCAATTGTTGCCAGAAGAAAAATTCAAGAAGCATTTAAAGTTCTCAAGGATAATAGAACATTAGCATTAAAATTATTAGATGAGGCTTTTGAGCATTATCTGGCAATTATTGATGATGCGGAAAAACGTAAAAACCTTGGCAAATATACGGTAACACTTGACCAGATCGGTTTCTATGACCTGGCGCTTGAAGTTGCTATAGAGGCAATAGAACTCGATAAAAAGCTCAATGACGAGCAGCATCTTGCTGAAGATATAATGGCTTGTGGAAATGCCAATTTGCATCTAAATAATGAAGATCTGGCTTTGAAATATTATAAACAAGCTCTTGAAATGAGTCTAAAAAGTGGGCATTTGAACAATGCAGCTTCAGCAACTACTAATATGGCATTAATTATTGGCAATCAAGGTAATATGAAAGAAGCGGTCGACCTTCTCTATAAAAGCTTAACTTATCTTTCAAAAATGCCATTTCCAAGAACTGAAATAATTACCCGAATCGCACTAAGTGAGGCATTAGAAGAAGAAAAAGAAACACCTGAGGTAATTTTTAGTGTTGCACGACCTATAGTAAATTTAATTAACGAAATGCATCCTGCTCAATTGAATCAACTTCGAATAACTTTAGATGATACAATTCGAAGATATTTACAATCACATCCTAATGAAAGTCTTGGTGAAGTAAAAGAAAAATATCTGCCGGGTATTTTTTAAATAAGTTAATATGTCAGCTGATGCAAATAACGCGCTCTTAAAAGAATTAAGATCCTACGAGCCGGAAGATAATATACTAAAAACTGCCTTAGAAGAAACATGGGTTATATTGAATAACTCAACGATGCTCGAGAATCAAGATTTTGAAATCTTGTTATATAATCCTCAAACATCCACTCAAGAATTAAAATCGAGTAAATATTCTACTCAAAATTGTAAGGCTTTACTTTTTGAAAATATAATTGTATTAAATCAAGATTTTCTTATTGAAATAGAATCTGCTATCAGAGCGTTTGAATTATCAAAGGAATTGGAATTTTGTCAATATATTAACAGCGATCAGGATCTTTTCAGTTTGACAGATCGTATTAGTTCAGATCCTTATAAATATGTATACCGCATTCGCAAAACAATTAATCATCTTCCAATTGATGAAGAATATATAATTAAAATAATCGCTCTTACTTTTCTTTTTTTTATAGGACACGAGATCGGTCATTTAGTTCATAAAGAAGATGAAAGAAGCTTTACACAATTTGTTTCTCCTGATGCAGAATTAGAAAACAAAATAACTAATGCTATAGTAAAGTTACATAGACACGCAGATGAATTTTATAAGTATGGTTTTGATCTCGAAAAAGTGCGAGCGACTGACTTTGCAGAAGGAATTGAGAAAAACATAGTACTTTCTAAAAAAGAACTTGGAAATCTGGATACGAAGCATACTATTTGGTTTGAAAATGAAGAAAAAGCAGATGATTTTGGGAAAGAAATACTTCTGGAATATATAGCTGGTATTGGTGATGATATAAAAGCGAATTTTACAATGTATCAGATTGTTAGGGGTATTTTTGCTATGGGATTATATTCATGGTATAAAGATCTTCATACATTTATTAGATTAATAGGACTTAAGTGGGAATCTTCCAGATCACTTGCATTTAACTTATCTACTGATAGGAGGAATTATATTTATGCTGCAGCATTATTCGGCGAAGTACATAGTTTTACTTTACTGAGAGCTCATAAAATTATTGAGGCCTCAATAATGAGTAGAAGTAATGTTTATGATAAAAATGTTCAAGAGCCGCATTTGAAGGGTATAAACGATCCGGATGAAACTTTTATTCTAGATGAAGTTGTAGTCAGAGATTATTTAATAAGAAGCATGATGGATACAGCTGTTAAAATTGCATATTTTGGCACTGCGACCGGGTGGCTTTTTAAGAAATATACTCCTGAGCAATGGAATAAACCATTTTTTATACATTTTGAATCTGTTAATGTTGCTATGAATCGAATTAAAAGAATGCTTAATTATTAATACAATGAGATTTCTAAAAAAGAAACAAACCAAGAATATAGACCAAATTCTCCAAACTGGATGGCAATTCTTTCATCGACCAACAAACCTCGAACCTGTCGGTACGGTTTTTAGAATTGACGATAAGAATAGGAAGTATATGGTTGAAAAGCTTTTAGTTAAGTCTTCGCAGGGATTTGAAGCTACAGCTCAGGTTTTTAATAAAATAGAAATTAGCGCTGGAGTGATTGCAAAATTCCTGGATATTGGTTCCAAAGGGGATGCGAATACCAAGTTAACAGAAATTATTCAGTTTAAGCTGATTGACCAGGAAAGGGAAACAACCACTGACTCAGCTATTGACATGGTGCTTAATCCCTTCTTAAAAGAATTGAATTATAGAACTGATAATAAGTATTACATTATTCGGGAATGCAGGCTGGCAAAATCTATAATACTTCAACTACAGAAAGAAAGAGTCGTCGACTTAGGGGTTGAAGCCAAACTTAATGAATCTTTAGGGCTCGAAGCAAATTTTAGGTGGGTAAACGAGAATTTATTTGAGATTGATTATAAATTTCCTGAGTTGATGAGAATAATGTTTTTGCCTGAAGAAATCAGACCAATTTCAGCTGCTTTAGGTATGGATCAGCCTGAATTAGGGCGCGTACCAGTTAATAAACCTTTAAGCTGGGTTGAATAATCAGAACATTTCTTAATTAACGTTGACCTACACATATTTGAAATTCTACCTCATAGGGTAAAATGGATATGCATCTATTCCCGGAAATCACAATCTGCGTTGCAACCTGGTATATAGCTACCAGATGGGCAAAAAGGTGTTACTTTCAATTCTTCATCCAGTAGACATTCCCACTGAGCAAAAGAATCTATTGATGCATTTATAGTAAATACGATAAGTAGAGCTAAAAGTCGGTCTAGTTTTCCCATAATATTTTTTTATTAATTATTTTATTTTCAGTTATGATTGTAATAATGTATATACCAGTTGGGAGATTTTCCATATTTATTAAATATTTATTTTGAGTATTTTTAATAGGAATATAATTCAGGATTATTCCTTGTATGTCAAGGACTATAATACCCTTAACGCTATTCCAAAATTCATTATACTCTGAATATATTTCAATACCTGTATTGGATAACTGTTTTATTATAATATCCGGATCTCTTTTATTTTCTATTGATAACCAGCTGTTATTAGTTGAATCGCATTTGAGTAATGTTATATCGATTTCTGAATCATTATAGCATCTAAAACTTGGAACTAAAAAATCTGCCATTACAAAGTCATAAGGAAAAAAGTAAGCATTACCTCCAATTTTTTCAGTTATGTAATCGAAATAGTAAGAATTATCAATGGTATTCAAATAGATTCTTTTTACTGGAAATCCTGAAATTTCAATGGTTTCGACAGAATCTACTTCTTGATTTAAATATACAATATCAGAAGTGTCCTCAAATATATATTCAAAAGGTACGATAGATTTAAGGGTATCACCAGTATTAAGGTTAAAATTATAAAGAAGCTCGAAATTTCCCTTATATGAAATATAAACTTTACCATTTTCATCATAGAGATAGAAACTGAATTCATCGTATTTATCTCCATCAATATCAATTCTTTCAACATTCACTTTTCTACAGTCTGTTTCTAAGAATTGAGTGTCTTTAATTACGGTAAAATGATCATACCCAAACCTAGGACCAAATGATTCGTGCATTTGATAATACCACTCAGCTCCTACTGGGGCAAACTCAGCTTGCCCAAAAAGTATACCATTGGCAAAAAAAAGTAATGCTACAATCAAAAATTGTTTATTCATTATAATTAGTTTATGAAACATATAAAAAACTTAAGTAGAACTTCAAAAAATTATTTCTAGTAATTTAGAATATTAAGCAAATATTAATCAACAGTTTACTTTAACTCCTATTCGAATAATAGCTCAATATTTTAATATCTCATCTCTATTCTAACGGCTCTTTCAAATCCAAATACAAGTAAGGAAAAATTGTAATCATTTCAAAGTAGCATATATAAAAAATTGATTTGATATAATCACTTAACGGTTTTGAATAATTTCATAACAAATCGGGTGGTAATTGTTTCTCCCCACATGGCGCAAGCCTGCCAGGCCTTTCAGGCGGTCGGACGGGTCGGGCAGGTTTATAACTTGTGTCATTTAGCCTCAGATCGGATTTTAACCTTTAATATCTTTTAGTATTTATAGTAAAGTGGTCGCATACCTTTCTTAGTAACTATCTTGATAAAAGTTTCCATATATTAGAACTTTTTCTTACTTTTGTACATGGATAAATAATATTTAATGAGACAAAAGTTTGAGGTTATTTTACTTGGAGAAGTATGGGATTTATTGGATACAATTGAGGAAAAGGCACGTGATAAGATTTTATATAACATTGATAAATCCAAATATGTAAATAACCCTGAATTGTTTAAAAAACTTGACGATGATATTTGGGAGTTCAGAACAAAATATAGCAAGACTTATTACCGGCTATTCTCATTTTGGGATAAGACAGATAAAACGGATACCCTTGTAGTTGCAACACATGCGATAATAAAGAAAACAAGTAAAGTTCCAAAAACCGAGATTGATAAAGCACGGGCTATAATGAAACTTTATTTTCAACAGAAAAGGAAAAAGTAAAGATTATGGAAAAGAAAAATAAAATAAGACTTTACACATTAGAGCAGGCCAAAGATAAGCATATTGGAAAAGTTGGTACAGAAAAAAGAGATACGTATGAATATGAATTAAGACTTGACCTATTGGGAGAAATGATAAAAGAGACTCGTAAACAGAGACATTTGACCCAATCGGAATTGGGAAAACTGATAGGTGTTCAAAAATCTCAAATATCACGCATTGAGAGAAACGCGAAAAATGTTACGATTGAAACTATCCTGAGAGTATTTAGAGCATTAAAAGCAAAAGTCAACTTTAACGTTGAGCTGCTTGACGGAGAATTTAAGATTGCGTAAAGAATAGAAATATTACGGCTCCTGAACAAGCCTGGGTAAGTGATATAACCTATATCAGGACGACATATAATATTTCCTTAGCAATCATGATACTTAACCTTTCGACATTAATTCCTTCCCCAGCCAGTAGCAATGTTCAATGGTTTTCTAGTTTGTTTCGGCATCAGAAGCAGCCAAATGCAATGGCAGTTTAAGCTTTTCATGATCATTTGCATCAAAGAGCCTGACATAAAAAAGATGTGATATTCCTAGTTCACCTTTCCCTTTAACTTTATAAAATGGCATTTCATACAAAACATTTGAATTATCATCAACCAATTTTGAGATAGGTGAGATACTAACCAAAACAGCCGAATTTTTATTACCGGTAATTTTGAACTTATTAATGATTAAATTAGATTGCCTTTTATTAAAAGAAAGAACTTTTATATCAGGATTATTAATTATATCCATTAGTTCTTTACTGTCGGCAATAGAATCTAAAAGGACAAACTTTTTATTCTCATTTCTTTCAATATATATCTTTTGGTTCCTGTACTAATAGTACTCTGGCTGGGCACCAGAGTCAATATAGATTGAAAACATTAATATAATTATAATTAGATTTTTCATATTATTCAATTTTGTATAATGTAATATCTGTATAGCCCCAAATCAGATCAATGTCCGCAAAATCCGTAATTTTAATAGAATCAAGGGAATAAAAAATAATTTTGTGATAGGTCATCCGATCCATTCCCCGATCAATCTTTATTGAATCTGATGAAATTACTTCATATCTAAATCTTTCATCTGGCACGTTTGGGTACCAGCGTAAATGAATTAATAATGTATCATCTTCATAAAAAAATGCATCTAATCCAGGAATTGTATCTTCAGGAGCTGTATAAATCCAATGTCCAATTAATTTGCCTTTTAATATCTCCTTATTGTCTAGTTCTTCTTTGTGACAACCAGATAAGATATAAACAAATAAAATAAATAACGTGGGTGATAAAAATATTATTTTCATAATATTAGCTTTATTCTGTTAAGATCATTCTTTTTGTATCGATTACCTTTCCGTCAGTAATCAGAGTGTACATATACATCCCAGGGTTGAATTCACCCCTGATTATAATGATACTTTCATTTCCTTTTTGATGCAACTCATAACTTTTAAGTTGCGTTCCGTTCATATTGTAGATATATATTTTTGCATCTTTTACACCATCAGCCAAGTAAAACTCAATAGTTGTATTTTCATTAAAAGGATTTGGGTGATTTTCACCTAAATATGAATAATAAACTTTATCAACTGTTGAAGTTGAGCTACTTGACGGAGAATTTAAGATTGCGTAAAGAACAGAAATATTACGGCTGCTGAACAAGCCTGGGTAAGTGATATAACCTATATCAGGACGACACATAATATTTCCTTAGCAATCATGATACTTAACCTTTCGACATTAATTCCTTCCCCAGCCGGTAACACTGTTCAATGGTTTTTTTATTTTTTTTGGCATCAACCGAAGCCAGATGTTGCGGTAGCTTAAGCTTTTCATACAGTGTTTCCAGTTCATGCTGTGTTCTCAGCAACTGGCCGGTTACTGCAAGCCTGGTGGCGGTAACAACATGCAGGCTGTTCTGGTTGCCTAGTATGCGGGTCATATATTCAAACAGATCGATAACCGGTTGGGCATCGATAGTATCGGAAGAACCCATGCTGAGAAGCAAAACAAAAGCTTTACTCCACGAATGCCAGGGCGTATGCTCGAGTCCGGTTTCGGTAATTTGCACCCTAACAAAAGAACGAAACCTGTCGATAATCTTTTTTAACGAAGCCGTGAGGTGATGAAAATATATGGGCGAAGCGAATACAACAACCTCTGAACTTAATAGCTTTTCACTTACAATTTTCCAGTCGTCGTTTTCATTGGAACACCTGCCTAATATATTACACCTGAGGCAACCTTTACAGTATTCAAGATGGATTTCTTCGGCATGTATTACTTCATGGGTGCCGGAAGCATTGGCTACACCATCGAGAAAATGTTGCAGCATAATGGAAGAATTACCTTTTTTCCGGGGGCTTCCGGTAAATGCAAGTACTTTTTTCATGGTTATTTTACCAGTGATAATTCAAGGATATGAAGGTATTAATTTCTTTTGGAGTATCGGAGAAATAGACATCAGCTGTTTGCCTTTTTCTCAATCGTAGTTTATAATTTAAATTCAATTATCTGACTATCGTGTTCCATTTAATATAATGCGAGGGACATGGATACCTTAGTGTCCTTCGTGAAAGTACCTGGGGTGCTTTGTGGTAAAAAAGAATTAACCGCAAAGGCACTCAAAGTACATCACAAAGTTCCCCGAAGTTATAATTACTCATCCCGGTCATCCGCTATAATAAAGTTAGCTTTAATAGCCACAGTAAGTTACGATAATAGTTATCCATTGATTTCAACATTACTTCCTTTTCTATGATTGATGCTTTAAATTTGTCTGGCAAGCATTTAAATGCGTCGATAATGAGGAAGTATAGAATATATGTTGATGAAGTTGGTAATCCCGATCTAAAAAGCTCAGAAAATTCTGAACATAGATTTCTCTCATTAACAGGAGTAATTATTGATTTAGATTATGTTTCAAAAACACTCTTCCCGCAACTTGAAAAACTTAAAGGTGATTATTTTGATTATCATCCTGATGAGCCTATTATTTTGCACAGAAAAGAATTGGTAAAAAAGAAACCTCCCTTTTCTGTATTGAAAGATCCTGTCATAGAAAAAAAATTCAACGATGAATTGCTCAACAAATTACGTAAATGGGAGTATTCTGTAATTTCAGTTATTATTGACAAAAAAGAACATGACCAGAGATATTCAACTTGGAAATATGATCCATACCACTATTGTCAAGAAATTCTTCTCGAAAGATTCAGATTGTTTTTAGACATATCTAATTCAAAGGGAGATGTTATGTTTGAATCTAGAGGTGGTAAAGAGGACATGAGACTGAAAAAATCGTTTAACAGGATTATTGAGTTTGGAACTAATAATTTAAATGCTGAAGATTTACAAATACATTTCACATCGAAGGAACTGAAGGTTAAACCTAAATCTGCAAATGTGAGTGGCCTTCAAATAGCTGATTTATTAGCACATCCTGCAAGGAGATGGTTCTATAAGAATATTTTTAACCTTGATGAATCTAAACACACATTCGGGGACAAAATCATTGAGATACTCGAAGACGAGAAGTTTTTCCGTTATAATGGTAAGATATACGGTTATGGAGCTAAAAAATTGCCATAAAAAAACCCCTTTGCAGGGGCAAGGGCCATACAACCCTCCACCTCCAGATAAACTGGATTGATACAAATGTATATTATATATATGATATATACAAAATATTTATAAACAATTCATAACAAGATATTTGGCTACTAAAGCTAACAGGTTGTGTAATGCATGCCTGCGTAGGTGCTTTGTATGTGTTATTTTAGTGTTTCTTGTACATTGTACCCTGATAACAGAGCGCCCTGAACACGACACGAAATCATACACGAGGGCCGTTAAAGTATACAGCTTTGAGTTTTCGGCAATTAACTTTTAGCTCCTGTAAAGGAAGTATCTTTAAAATAATCGCTCAGAAAAACAATTTTATCGTTTTCGAAACGAATATAGGTTACGCCCGAGGGTAGTGCCCCTCTATTGATATACCTCTAGTTATATTTAGTCCATAGCACAGTTTACACAATAGTCAACATCTTTACCAAACCAGGGCCAATTATCAAGAAATACTTCGATTTTCCATTGGCCTGATTCTCGGGCTGTAGCCGGGAACCAATAAGCCCATGACTTTTGTGAATTTATAAATTGATATGTTTTATCATATTGTTTCTGCCATTCATAACGATGTAAGTTATTATTATATAGATAAACTCTGGTTCTAAGCGTATGATTACCTGTATTTAGATTCCGAAAACGTAAAAGGATAAAAATATTATCCTCATGTAAAAAGGACTTCCCGGCTTTTCCAAAATTACGCCCGCCTTCCCCCTCACATATTACAGGACCTTGACCTTGAATATTACCAATTTGTAAGCATGCTATGGCTTCAAACAATATTGGTTTATTACTCTGATTATTTCCAACATAAGAATCGACAGGTTTTACCCTAAATAACCAACCTTCTCCAAATCCATCATTATAAAAATATGTAAGCGATCCTATTTTTTTATTACCGGCATTAAAAGCACTAATATCTACACTCCAATATCTATTACCAACTGCTGTTTGCAGATTTGGTTTAATTGTTGTTTGAGATATTTTATATTCTTTTAAATCAACTCGTTTGGCATTCACTGCATTTTGAGGATTACCTTCAAACAGCATAAAATATAATTGGTATGAAGTCGCACCCGGAACTGGATACCACTCAAATATTTCAGCAGAAGGGGATTTAGATGATTGGTACACCTCGGGTAGAGCGGATGTAGTATTTATTTTATAATTAGAGAGGTCAATCGGATTTTTTAAGTGTATATTATATTTTACATTATGATTGTATTGAATGACATTGACATTATTTGGCACACCAATATTTCCATTCATACCGCTCCAGCTATCATTATAATCTCCTGGTGATAATTCTCCAAAAGGCATTGCAGCATCAATATACAATGATAAACGATATACGCCCGGAGGAACATTACTTATAGTAAACTGGCCGGTACCATTATTATACTGAAAATTTACATTTACATTAGCATTAGTGTTTGCATCATAAAAGCGGATTAGCTTTGCAATAGCTGTCGTATAATTAGAAACAGGTGCATTATTATAAATTATTGTACCTTGAATAATCTTAGTCGCACCAGTATTATCTGCATATACATTAAAGAATAAAAACGGAAGAATTAAAATATATTTTAATAATTCTTTAATTAATTGAAATATAATTTTAAATCTCATTTTTAATAAATTTTAAAATTAATTGTATCGATTGTTTTAGTCATATATTATTAATAGTAATAATCTATTATTTAAAAATTATGCTTTAAGACAGAAATATTGAAAAAATCTAATTTCATGTAACAAAATGAATAAATACAATTTCCGAAAAATATATAATAATTCAAAATAAATGACTGTATAGACGCCATTTAAATTGTATTCACTCAGGCAAACAAACAATCATATATTTCGCTTATAATCCCTAATATTAACGTCAGTTCAACGAATTTTTCAGAGATATATCCTTAATTAACTTTTAGCTTCTGTAAAGGAAGTATCTTTAAAATAATCGCTCAGAAAAACAATTTTATCGTTTTCGAAACGAATATAGGTTACGCCCCTGTTTTCATAGAGATTCCCATTACTGTCTTTCCCTTTATTCGACCATACGGCGCATACACGCTGCCCATCGATAATGATATCCGAAACGGAAAAAATAAGTTCCGGATACTTTCTCAGCAAAGCATTTAAAAATAGTAACACACGTCTTTTCCCCGATATACAACCGGCGCCCGGAAAATCGAATTCCATGGTATCAGCCATAAAGGGTTCAACATCGGAAAAATCGCGGGAATTCATTGCACTAAAAATTCCGGATGTTATTTCTTCTTTGGATCTTTTCATGTGTTTGGCTGTTTTGGTTTCTATTAACGTTTCGAATTTAAGAGCAAAATAAATAAAAAGTGGTCGTGCGACATTCAATTTTTAGTTTATTATAATTTGGGTGATTATAGATTAAAAGGTTTACGTTCGGTTTTAAAGAATAAGACGAATTGCTTATTAACCGGATTTTCCAAACAAAAATATTTCTATTGCCATAATTGAGGTTATTTTTGCAGAAGTTTTCAGGAAAAGTATTTTACAATGAAAAGAACTAAGATCAAGGAATTGCTAGCTACAGGCAAACCCGGTCAGGAAATACTTGTTAAAGGATGGGTGCGTACTTTTCGCAGCAACCGTTTTATTCATATTAATGATGGTTCCACTATCAGCAATATTCAGGCGGTTGTCGATTTCGAAAAGTTCGATGCCGAGGTATTAAAACGCATTACTACGGGGGCCTGTGTGGTCATCGTGGGAAAGCTTGTGGAATCGATGGGGAAAGGGCAGCATATCGAAATTGAGGTAAGCTCAATCGATATTCTGGGCGACAGCAATCCCGATGAATATCCGTTGCAGCCTAAAAAGCACACCATGGAATTCCTGCGATCCATTGCCCATCTGCGTCCGCGTACTAATACCTTTGGAGCCATACTGCGCATACGGCATGCTTTATCATTCGCCATTCATAAGTATTTTAACGACAAGGGTTTTTACTATCTGCATACTCCCATTATTACAGGTTCCGATTGCGAGGGCGCCGGCGAAATGTTCCGGGTTACTGCATTCGATTTAAAAAAGGTACCTCTTAATGATAAAGGAGAAATTGATTTTACAAAGGATTTTTTCGGCCGCGAAACCAATCTTACCGTTTCGGGTCAGCTCGAGGGTGAGCTGGGTGCCATGGCGCTTTCCGAAATTTATACTTTCGGTCCTACGTTCCGGGCTGAAAATTCAAATACTCCACGGCATCTGGCCGAATTCTGGATGATAGAACCCGAAATGGCCTTTTACGATATCAACGATAATATGGATCTGGCTGAAGATTTTCTGAAATACATTGTAAAATACATACTGGAACAATGTACGGAAGATATCGACTTCCTGAATAACATGTACAATAAGGAGTTAAAGGAAAGTCTGGAGTTTGTGGTTACGAATTATTTTGAACGCATTAACTATACCAAGGCTATTGAAATACTGGAACAATCGGGGCAGAAGTTTGAATACCCCATATCGTGGGGCGTTGATCTGCAAACCGAACACGAGCGCTACCTGGTGGAAAAACATTATAAACGACCGGTAATTATTACAGGGTATCCGAAGGATATTAAAGCATTCTATATGAAGCAGAACGACGATGGGAAAACCGTAGCAGCTATGGATGTATTGTTTCCACGAATCGGCGAAATTATTGGTGGTTCGCAGCGTGAGGAGAGCTATGATAAACTGCTTAACCGTATAAAGGAATTGAAGTTTAATCCCAACGATTTCTGGTGGTATTTGGATACGCGTAAATTTGGTACTGCTCCGCATAGCGGATTTGGTTTGGGATTTGAGCGTATGGCACTGTTTATTACCGGAATGTCGAACATACGCGATGTAATTCCTTTCCCGCGTACGCCAAAAAGTGCTGAGTTCTGATTTTATTTATCCCAAATACTGTCTGAATTATAGTAAAGATTGGTTCGAAAAATATATGAGGCTGTCTCAAAAGTCCTTTAAACCATTTAGTACTATAGATTTTTTCTTTGTGTCTCTCTGTGTCTCCTTTGTGATACTCTGTGGTTCAGATATTTAAAAAAACCACAAAGAGCACGAAGAAGACACAAAGTTACACAGAGCGACTTTTAAGACAGCCTCATTTATAATTATAAATACTCCACACTATATTTTAAAATAATCAAATAGTGTACGATTTAATATCATACAGTGGTGGGAAGTGCATATATAAAGGATTCGTTAGTATCGATACATTCTTTTTACAGGAAATGTCCTGTTTATTCGGGGCAATTTTCTATTTTTATGATTGGTGATTTTCTCAAAGTGAAGCGTGATGTTAAAGCAGAAATTACAGCAAAAGCTTCTTCAGAAGCTTTCGCCGCAGCAGATACAAATGATCAAGCTGCTGGAAATACCTACCATGCAGCTTGAACAGCGTATCAAAAGTGAGTTGGAGGAAAATCCGATACTCGAAGAGGGGAGAGACGATGAAGACCCGGATTTACAAACCGAAGAGGAAGTGCTTAATGACGAACAGGATAATGACAACGACGAATTCTCCATTGAAGATTACCTGAACGATGAAGATATCCCCTCGTACCGCCTTGAAGCATCAAATTATTCGAAGGACGACAAGCGGGAGGAGATACCTTTTTCAATAGGTTCCACTTTCCACGAATTTCTTGAAGCGCAGTTGGGGCTACGTAAGCTCGATGAACGGCAACATGCACTTGCACAGTATCTGATCGGGAATATGGACGACGATGGTTACCTGCGCAGGGAACTTGCAGCCATTGTCGACGATTTGGCTTTTTCAGTAAATATTTCTACTACCGAAGAAGAACTACTTGAAATATTACGAATAATTCAGGATTTTGATCCCACAGGCGTCGGAGCACGCGATTTGCGTGAATGCCTCTTGTTACAAATCAGGGCAAAAGATCAGGAAAATGGTGTAATTGCAATAGCCGAAAAAATTATCAGGCACCATTTCGATGAATTTACACGCAAGCATTACGATAAAATAAGAAATCGGTTGGGAGTGAGCGAAGAAGAACTTAAACAAGCCATCGACGAGATTTTGAAATTGAATCCTAAGCCTGGCAGCGCTTTCAGCGATCCGTTAAATAAATCGACCATGGTTATTATTCCTGATTTTGTGCTTGATAATGACGATGGCGAATTAACAGTAAGCTTAAATTCAAGAAACACTCCTGATCTGAGGATTAGTCGTACCTACCAGGAAATGTTACAATCGTATGCAAAAAGTAAGGATAAACCCTCATCCGAGCAACGTGAAGCTATGAACTTTGTGAAGCAGAAAATAGATTCGGCCCGATGGTTTATCGATGCCATCAGGCAACGACAGCATACCCTGTTGATTACCATGAATGCCATCATTGAGTACCAACGTGAATATTTTGAGGAAGGTGATGAAACATTACTAAAGCCTATGATCCTGAAAGACATTGCCGATATAACCAGGCTCGATATTTCTACTATTTCGCGTGTGGCAAATAGTAAATACATTCAGACAAACTTCGGAATATTCCCACTCAAATATTTTTTCTCCGAAGGATTACAAACCGACGATGGCGAGGAAGTCTCGAGCCGTGAAATAAAGAAGATATTGCAGGAATGTATCGATAATGAGGATAAGCACAAACCATTAACCGATGATATGCTAGCAGGTATTTTACAAGAGAAAGGCTATCATATTGCACGCCGCACAGTAGCTAAGTATCGTGAACAGCTTAATATACCCGTTGCCCGGTTACGAAAGGAATTATAGTATTTTCAAAAAACATGATTACACGATTGGCCAGCATTTTTTCCTACCTGTTTCATCCGATAATAATGATCTTACTCGGAGTAATAATTATTTTTAATTCGGGATTGTATATATCAGATATCCCCTTAGAATATAAACGATTCATTTATACCATTGTTTTTCTGTGTCATATTCTGATACCGCTTACTCTTATACCTGCTATGTATTTATTTAAAAATATACAGCATGTAACCCTGACAGAGAGAAGAGAACGAATGATCCCGCTTTTGTTTTCAACTCTTTGCTTTTATCTGGGTTATTATTTAGTATCCCGGTTTTCCTCCATAAAGGTTATTGATCAGTTTTTGTTTTCCGGTGTAATTGTATTATTAATCATTTTGATAATTTCATTATTCTGGAAAATAAGTATTCATATGGCAGGTGTGGGAGGCCTTACAGGATTGATATTAATGCTATCGTTTATTTATACACTCGATATGACTTTTTTCTTTTCGGTTACACTTCTGATTTCCGGAATAGTAGCGTCGGCCAGACTCAAACTTCAGGAGCATAATCTGCTGCAAATTGTTGCCGGATATCTGACAGGTTTAATTATTGTATGTATTTTACTTACTCAACTTATTCGCTGATACTTTTGTATTTTGACTGGGTAATTAGTATTGACAAGTTCTACCAAATAGTTTTTAAAAGATTCTGCATTACAATCAAATGTTTTGAGGTTTGCCCGGAATTTATCGAATTCCGGTAAGACAGATCGCAATTCAAAATTATGTTGCATACAGCTAAAAAAGTATCCCTTTTTATTTAAATAACTAGCCAGGTATTCCTGTTCAGTCTGACCCGGAGTAGGTACAAGTATAGCTGTTTTACCGCAAACGATAAGGTCCATAATAGTACTATACCCCGATCGGCAAATAATAATATCTGCTTCCTGAATCAAGGTGAACATTTTATGTGAGTTGGCATGTGATAGCCATGAATTTTCGGATTGCTGGTTAGTAAAAGGTAATCCTCTTATCACTGTATAATCGAACCTGGGAGGAAGATTGGGGATTTCTGTTTTAATAATATTCTCAAAAATAGTTCGTTGCTTTTCAGGACCGGAAATAATAAAGAGAATTTTCCTTTTTTTATTGGATTTGGGAGGTTTCGTTATTTTTCTCATCGACGTGAAGCGCGACAAAACACCAATGTATTTGAGGTTGATACTTTTTACTTTATGATGCGAGAGTTCTCCGGCAAATCCAAGCTTTGCATCAACATCAGGTATCCAACATTCATCGAACTTCCGGATAAAAAATAAATTGATCTGATTTAATATTTTTTGAAGGTATTTAAGGTTTTGAGGTAACCTTATTGATAGCTGATGTGTAAGAAAAATTGTATAAGCATTACGGTTCCATAATCCATAACAATTATCGGAAATTACTATATCGATATCCATATTACGAATCAGCTTTTTAAGTGCTTTATGCTCTTTTAAAATCTGTATTAAAAATGCTGGTAGTTGTCTGATCATGGAATAAATCTGATTTTTTTGTCTGGATAATTGAATTTTTAAGTAAGGAATATCGATAGTCTTTAAATCAGGGACTTCCTGCCGGAATAATTTCTGATGTAAAGGGCTGCCTCCCACTATCACATCCACATTCATTTTCACCAGTTCCTTTATAATCGGGATTAGCCGTGTAGCGTGACCAAGTCCCCAATTCATGGGTACTATGAGTATGCGTGTTTTTTTTATAATATTGCGGCTGCTCATACCGATACGGATACCTGTATGCCTTTTGCTTCAACCTTTCTGGCTATTTCCCTTAAACGCTCGGGAGAAATTTTATATATTGTATCGATAGGTGTGTCACGCCGGAAAGTATAGATCATAACCAGTTCCGGTTGTATTGTCTGTAAAAAACTCAACCAGTTATTAACCTCTTCATCTGTTGAATTATCAAAAGTTTTACCTTTATATTCGCCACGTACAAAAAGCGTTTGAATTGTAAGATTACCGCGAAAATTTTTAAGGTTTTCCAGTAATTTGGGTAAAGAAAAATTTCCGAAAGGACAATTTATAAGCTTAACCGTATCCTCATTAACCGAATCGAGTTTTAGTATATTATATTCCACTTTTAAAAGAGCTTCTCTTATAACGGGTTTTGCGATTAAGGTAGCATTTGATAATACGGCAATTTTCGCATCAGGATAGTATCTGTTGCGTGCAGCGATGGTATCATCTATTATTTTAGGAAAATCGGGATGCAATGTGGGTTCCCCGTTTCCGGCAAAAGTTATGGTATCGATACGGATATTTTGTTCCTGATATCGGGTAAGTATTTCCTCAAGGGCATTCCGAACTGCATTGGCGGTTGGCAAATCTTCAGAATATTTTCCATACGATTTTGATGTAAATCCGCATTCACAATACAAGCAATTAAAATTGCAGTATTTACTGTTTACGGGCAATAGATTTATGCCCAGCGATTCACCCAGCCTTCTGCTGGTAACCGGACCAAAAATTACTTCGTCGAAAAGAAAAGTTGCCATCGGATGGTTTAGCGGATTATTTTTTCTTTTGGGAAGCGATGAGTGAAACGCGCAGATCTTTCATATCAAAATCTTTCACAAATATGGAATCCTGAGTATCGTGCATGGGTATTATTAATCGTAGTCGGGAGAGATTTTCATCGGAACATTTTTTAAGAAGCGTATATTCTCTTGTGAAACCCGATTTTATTAAGCGAGTTTCATCAAAATATACTCTCTTTTCTTTGGAATCATCAAAAGGATTATAGAAATATGCCAGAATTCGGGGATTAACGGATTCATCTTTTGTTGTGATTTTTATTTCAACCGATAGAACAAATATACCTGTAGTATCAATTTTAATGTCGAATTGGGGATATTGAACCGTATCACCCTTCACAAAATACCGGGTTTTGTTAGGTCTCCAAATGGGTATTGTTCGGGAAATTGTTGTTGAACTATACAATTCCTTTGCCTCTTCCGATTCTTTACTCAGCGTGGAAAATACATCGTCGTATATTTCAATAAGTTTTTCGGGTTCCGATGAGTAGTATCGGAGTGTCTGAACCAGTTCATCTTTGGTGTATCCATACTTATCAAGTACTGCCTGGTAAAGCATCGATGAATCGAGCCCTCCGAATTCTCCGCTAATTATGTTATTCAGGGCAATGGCATCAGTAATATGTATATCGACAAGAAGAGGAACAAGGTCGCGGCGTGGAATAATATTACCCTTTTCTCTTTTACTGCATGCAACAATACTGATAAATATATATAAAAAGAAAAGCCATTTTCTCATCGGGCTGCATTTTGAGGCAAATTTAAGGGAAATTCCCTTTATACCTGAAAAGAAAATGGCTTTCAGTATCGTTTAATGTATGTAGGATCAGTATTCTTTTATATCGTTAAATTTGAAACTTAGCATTAATTCGTGACTACCTGAATGTACCGTTCGTAATTTATTTACTCCAATATCGTATGAACA
>CAYMQP010000021.1:11684-22782 GCA_964392505.1 uncultured Bacteroidales bacterium | reverse complement strand
AGCAAATTTTGTGCAATGGTTATAATATTGGCCAGAAAATAGTAATAAGTAAGTCCGGCTGAAAATTTGTTCAGAATAAACATAAACATAATGGGCATAACATACATCATCGATTGCATACCAGGCATTTGCTGGTTGCTTGCATTAGTCTGATTATTAAAACGCATGCTTATAATAGTCGAGACAGTCATAAGCAGTGTAAACAGACTCAAATGGTTTCCAAATGTATTGCTGAGAAAAGGAACATAGGTATCCCACTCAAGAATGGCATCGTAAGTCGAAAGATCCTTGGCCCATAAAAAACCCTGTTGTCGCAGCTCAATCGATGTCGGGAAAAAGCGAAACATGGCAAATAATATGGGCATTTGTAAAAGCATAGGCAAACAACCTCCCAGCGGACTAACACCTACCTTTTTGTAAAGTGCCATGGTAGCCTGTTGCCTTTCCATTGCTTTTTCCTTTGGTATTTTCTTGTTGATTTCATCGATCTGCGGCTTTAGCACCTTCATCTTGGCAGTCGACATATACGACCTAAAAGTAAGCGGTAATAAAAACACCTTTATAACAATCGTCATTATCAGAATGATGATCCCATAATTTGAGATATACTTGTTAAGAAAATCGAACAGATTGATAATAACGATCTGGTTAATCCACTTGATAATACCACGGCCTACCGTAACTAGATCGTATAATCTTTTTTCTCCGTACTGTCGCTTAAGTAATTTGTATTTGTTGGGTCCGAAATAAAAATCGAGTCCTGTCTTATAATTACCAGCATTCTCAAAAGGTAAACTAACTGTCGATTCAAATTTCTTAAGATACTGGCTGTTTTTGGATTTCATTTCACTTTGCATTGCCGCATCCACAAAACTCTCATTCGCAATAATTACCGATGAAAAAAACTGGTCCTTGTAGGCAATCCATTCAATGCGTGTTGGGAAATTCTCCGATTGGGGTTGTTTTTTGGATCGTGGATTGAAATAATCAACATCATCATCGAGCGGTTTAAAATAGAGTGTTGTATAGTTCATTTCATTATCACGCCCTCGTTCCTGCTGAGGTGAGTTGATCATCCAGTTCAGATCAATTATACCTGTTCGTTGGGTTGCAATATTATCCATTCCAACAAATTCAATCTCCATGTTCACCAAATAACGGCCAGGTGCCAGACTATAACGATATTCTATATAATTGTTTTCTGCTTGATTATATCGAAATGCAACCGATCGAGGATTATCTTCGACCGTTATAACATCCTCATCGGTTCTGGCTTTGAAATACAGATTGTTAGTATGTACAGGACGATTATTCATAAAATACTGTAACCCTAATCTGCTTGAATCCTCATCGAACAATCGAACCGGCAACGAATCGTACCGCATGTATTTTTTCAATTCTACAGTAACTGGTCGTCCGCCCTTTTCGGAAAATATAACGCGAATCAGATCATTTTCCAGTACTACATCTTTATAATCAATAGTATCGGTCTTTTCTTCAAAATCAGTAGTCGTTTCCGATGTATAGTCAGCTTCAGATAGTACAGCTGATTGTTGTTTAAGCTGCTCTAATTCAGCTTCACGTTTGGCTATTTCGTTGGCCAGTGCAAGGGAATCGCTTATCTTCTTTTGAGCGGCGATAGAATCGTTCATTCTCTTTTGCCTTTCCAGCTCCTCTGCCGAAGGTTTGTTAATAATTCCCCACACGATGAAGATAGCTGCAATAATAACGATGCCAATAATTGAATTTCTATCCATGTTGTAATGATACTAAATATTTTATGAAACAGTAGCCTTTATAAAATCGACAAACAGCGGATGGGGTTCCAGAACCGTACTGCGGTATTCAGGATGGAACTGAACACCAACAAACCATTTGTGTGCAGGTATTTCCATTATTTCAACAAGATTCGTATCTGGATTTATTCCTACTGCTTTCATACCTGCATCCTCAAAGTCTTTCAGGTATTTGTCGTTAAACTCATATCGGTGCCTGTGACGTTCCTCAATATATTCCTTATGGTATGCTTTATATACTCTGGAATCTTTTTTAACTATACAGGGATATGCACCCAGTCGCATAGTTCCTCCTTTCTCGGTAATTCCTTTTTGCTCTTCCATCAGATCGATCACCGGGTAAGGTGTTTTACTCTGCATCTCGGTGGAATGAGCTTTTTCAAATCCGAGAACATTCCGCGCAAATTCAACAACAGCACACTGTAATCCCAAACATACACCGAAAAATGGAATATTGTTTTCCCGTGCGTAACGAGCCGCTAATATTTTGCCGTTGATACCCCTATCGCCAAAGCCCGGTGCCACAAGTATACCCTGAACGTCGGAAAGTGATTCGTTAAAATTGCGCTCATCAAGTTCTTCGGAATGAATATACTTCACATCTACGGCACAATTGTTTACTGCCCCCGCATGAATAAACGCCTCATTAATGGATTTATAGGAATCGGCCAACTCGACATACTTGCCCACAAGTGCTATACGTACACGATGTTTTGGGTTTTTTAACCTGTCCAGGAATTTCTTCCAGGGTTCAAGATTAGGTGTTTTAGAAGGCAAATTGCCCATCTTACGTAAAACAGTAACATCGAGCTTTTCTTTCTGCATCAGGATAGGAACCTCATAGATAGTAGTAACATCAATCGATTGAATTACCGATTCGTAATCGACATTGCAAAAAAGTGCTACTTTCCGGCGCAGATCGTCGGTAAGATCGTGTTCGGTTCGAAGTACTAAAATATCGGGCTGAATTCCATTCTCCAGCAGTTCTTTAACCGAATGTTGGGTAGGCTTTGTTTTTAGTTCACCCGATGCAGCCAGAAACGGAACAAGTGTAAGATGGATATACAACACATTGGTAGGTCCGAGTTCCCATTTCAACTGACGTACTGCTTCAATATAAGGGAGCGACTCAATATCACCAACAGTACCACCAATTTCGGTAATAACCATATCGAGTTTCTGTTTTGATCCCAGCAACTGTATTCGTCGTTTAATTTCGTCGGTAATATGTGGAATTACTTGAACCGTTTTACCTAGATAATCGCCACGCCGCTCCTTGTTGATCACCGACTGGTATACACGCCCTGTTGTAACATTATTTGCCTGCGAGGTGAGCACATTCAGAAACCTCTCGTAATGCCCAAGATCGAGATCGGTTTCAGCACCATCGTGTGTTACAAAACATTCACCATGTTCATAAGGATTTAGAGTTCCAGGGTCGACATTGATATAAGGGTCAAGCTTCTGAATTGTGACTTTAAAACCGCGAGACTGTAATAATTTAGCTAACGATGCCGATATTATCCCCTTTCCCAGCGAAGAAGTTACACCACCTGTAACAAAAATATATTTGGTATTCGGCAAAACTGAAACAATTTAAGTTTGCGCAAAAGTAATAATTAAGCCGATAAATCGAAGGAATTCCATTCATGAATTAATGAAGATATTATCAAAGTCAGGTAATAAGCAATATTTCTCAACTATTTGTCCGTCTGTTCAGGCAGATGTGCGAAACAATATTATATGGGGCTTTTTAGATAGCATCTATCCAGTTGTCCTTACTAAATTTTCAGGCATTCTCTCCTTCTTCGAATTCATCGAGCATCTTTATCTTACCCTTCAGCTGTTCGATTTTATTTTTCGCTGATTCTATTTTACGATTTACATCGCTGATCATCGATTCGGCATTTTCCGAATCGGTAAAGAATCCAATATTATTCTCCCAGAGTGTAATATCGTTCTCCATCTGTTTCAGCTTGTTAAATAGTTTGTCGCGTTCCATTCGCAAACGTTGTTGTGAATTGGGTTTCCCGGCAATATTTTCGATACGACTTCGGAATTTAAGTAGTGCTTTTTTATTCTCATCGAGTTTGAGCTGGTCGAATTTCGCATTGATAGCTTTACGATAGCGATCCTGTACTTCATTCTTGTTTTTCAATGGAACAAATCCAATTTCCGACCACTGACGCTGCAATTCTTTTAGCGAATTCAGGTTCTTTTCAACATCGGAAGTCAGTTTAAAGTTTTCAATCTCCTCGATGAGTTTATTTTTCATTTCGAGGTTTTCTTCATAGCGTGTATCGATTTGTGAAAAATATTCACTTTTATTATTAAAAAAGTGATCGCAAGCCGCACGAAAACGCCTCCAAATCTTATCGGATTGCTTGGCAGGTACGGGACCAATTTCCTTCCACCGCTTTTGTAAGGCTATGAGTTCATCGGTAGTTTTCTTCCAATCGTTACTATCCTGTAATCCCTCGGCCTGAATACAAAGTTCGGTTTTAAGCTGGAGGTTATTTTGCTGTTCTTCGCGGTTCTGTGAATAGTATTCTCTTTTTTTATCGAAAAATGCATCGCAAGCTTTTCTAAAACGCTCATATACCTGAGTGTTATATTTTTTAGGGGCAAAACCGATTGTCTTCCACATTTTCTGCAATTCGATAATCTCATGCGATTTCTTCTCCCACTCGGTATGGTTGCTTATTTCTTCAGTAGATATGTTTTCAACTTTTTCGCATAACAACAGCTTTTCTTCATAATTCTTTTTTTGCTCCTGCTTCAGATTTACAAAATATTCCTGGTGTTTCCGGTTAATTTTGGTGGTGGCTTCCTTGAACCGATCCCATATTTCGGTTCGCTTATCAATGGGCACTGGACCAATTTCACGCCATTGATCATGCAGTTTCTGAAGCTTACGGAAGGCTTCTACTACTGAAGGTTCCAGTAATAATTCTTCGGCTGTTTCGCAAAGTTTGATCTTAGCTTCTAGATTTTTCTTAAGATCCAGATCGCGCAGCTCTTTGTTAATTTTAATGTAATCGTAGAATGCTTCAACATGATAATGGTACGATTCCCATAAATCTTTTAGGTTTTGCTGGGGAACAGGACCTATCTCTCTCCACTGGTTTTGCAAATCCCTGAATTCCTGGAAAGTCTTATTTAACGATTCCTGACTATTAATTAACTCCGTAATACCTTCAATGATTTTATACTTTTTTTCAAGATTTTTTTCCTTCTCCTCCTCTAATTTCTTGCTCAGTTCGTTTCGTAATTCTTTATGATGGCTAAGTAGTTCCTTTAATTCCGCTTCAACAGGTGATTCCTCAACTTTAAAATCCTGGGGTTGACCGCCTGAAGCAAGAAAACTTTTCCTGATATCTTCTACCTCTGCTTTATGCTTTTTATAGAAATTGGATTTTATTGCCTCTACATCCTTCCTTATATCCATAGCTTGCCCGGTATCCAGTAGATCCTTTAAAACCTTTACCAGATCTTCCTTTGAAAGTTTTGTATAGTCGATTTTTTCCGGTATGTATTTGGGAGGTGTGGGTTCGCCGGCAGGTTTTTCCCCGGTTGTTTCCTTAACAGCAGGAGGTTTAGTATCCTCCGCTTCCAAAACAGCTTCTACAGCCTCCGATTCCGGGGCTTCTTTATCCGGTTCAGCGACTTTTTTCCCCTTTTTTTGTTTTACCTTTTTCGCTGAATCATCAGCTTTTTCTGACTTTTCAGAATCTGCAGGTGGTTCCGCTGTTTCTAATAGTTTTTCTTCAGGTTTTTCTTTAGCAGGAGCCTTAGTTTTTTTCTTCAGCTTATCAGCATCAGAGACATCTGTAACTTTATCATCTTCTGCTCTACTGTCTGATTTAGCAGCAGTTTTTGATGATTTAGATTTTTTAGCACGACCGGCAGAAGCAGACTTTTCTTTTACAGAACCGGGACCTGAATCAGATTTCTTCGCCTTTGTCTTTTTCTTTTTGCTATCTTCTAATTCAGCTTGTTGAGCGCTTTTCTCATCGGCATTATCTGTAATGTCAGAATTACCCGATTCCATATTTTCGGACTTGCCGAATTGTTCATTATGAACAGAGCCGTTAGAATCATTTATTGACATAGCACTAAGCTTTGATTTTCAATATCGCTACGAAATTATACATTAAGTAGTAATCGTACAACCATTTTGCCATTTGTACCTCTAAAATGGGGCAAGATAAGGCATTTTATTTAAATACTGTCTAAAGTATCCAATTCTTGCTAATCATTATTAATATAATATATAATCACAGAAATTGTTTACAACTGTTCTTTATATATAGCATATTATCAAGAATACTACCTTTGTATGAAACGAATACTACATGCGTATTGATATACTGACCATATTGCCCGAACTGCTGGAAAGTCCGTTCAGCCATTCCATATTGAAAAGGGCTATCGAAAAAAAGATTATCGAAATTGTTGTCCATAATATACGCGATTATTCAACTAACAAACAGCGTCAGGTCGACGATTATGCTTTTGGTGGCGGAGCCGGTATGGTAATGAGCGTAGAGCCTATTCATCGCATCATAGAAAAACTTAAACAGGAAAGAAAATATGACGAAATAATTTTCCTTACACCCGATGGTACTCGTTTTAACCAACAAATGGCTAACCGGATTTCGACGTATGAAAATATAATGATCCTTTGCGGACATTATAAGGGAGTCGATCAGCGGGTACGCGACCATCTGATAACCTCTGAAATATCGATTGGCGATTATGTATTAACCGGAGGTGAGCTGGCTGCTGCAATTGTTACGGATTGCATTGTTCGTTTAATCCCCGGTGTACTTTCTGATGAAACATCGGCCCTCTCCGACAGCTTTCAGGATTTTCTCCTTGCACCCCCGGTATATACACGGCCCGCCGATTATAACGGATGGAAGGTACCGGAAATACTTTTATCCGGTAATCATGCTGATATAGAGGAATGGCGTCATGAAAAAGCATTGGAAAAAACAAAAAAACTCCGACCCGATTTACTTCAGGGTAAAATAGATTAATTCAAGAAGATTATTTATTTGTATAATCTGCTGAAAAGCAAAATCAATCACAGGTATATTTCACGTAAAATACGTGACATATAGGCCATTAGTAATCCGAATACAATGCAGGATGCACCAATTATCGAACTAAGGGTATAACTGGTATAAAATGGATTAATAAAGATCACTATAGCAAATAATACACTAAAAATCCCAGTACCTAACATCGACCACCATTTATCCATATAACTTATCATTCGAAATGAAGTCATAACCTGGATCAGGCCAATAATAAACGCCCATAAGGCCAAAAAAAACAGAAAAAAAGCCTTTGCATACATAGGTTTGAATACAAAAAAGCTTCCGATCAAAATATCTATAATACCTTCGATTAACCACCAGCGCCAACGTGGATTGGTATGTTTATGTAAAAATGCTCCGACAATAATCATAGCACCCGAGGCCAGTACAATAATTCCAAAACTTAAAGCCAGTGAGCTTCTAATGAGGGGGTATTGCTTTATCAGAACAACCAGACCAAAACCAATAGCGAGTAATCCTTTCAGCGTCATTAACCACCAGTTTTTGAAAATTCTGATTTGCATGTATGCTTTTAAGTTTGCTAATCGTTAAATATATAAAATCTCGACAACAAATTGCATCCGGATAAGATTTATACTCATATTACTACCCATATACACTGGCTACAATATTCTTAATCATTTTCGCGCAGACAGATTTCATTATAGGGACAATGCTTACATTGTTCAATATTATCAGTCTGTTTAAAAGGTAACGATGGATCGTAGATTTCATTAACCAGTTTAATTAACCTGTCTTCAAATTCCTTTTCATAATCTAAAAAATTCCTGACGACAATTCTGTTTCTGTTTTCCGATTGGTAAACTTCAGGAGAATAATCATTCTGAAAGATATCCCGTACATAATATAAAACCGGCTGCACTGTATTAAAGGATTTTTCTTTAGAAATGATCCATGAATACAGAAAGGTTTGAAAAACCGCTCCATTCCGTTTGTTATCTTCAGCAGTAAACAATGACTCAATACTTTTATAATCCGAATATCTTTTCCCGGTTTTATAATCAACAACCCTTACAATACCCTCTTTTATATCAATCCGATCAATAAAGCCTCCCAAATATAATTCAGTTGAGGCGCCAGCAGGTTGTATTTTCGTGTAATACTTTCTCTCAGCCGACATAATGGTTAATGGTGCCGACCGGGCATCGTATGCTAAAATACCATCGACATACTGTTCAATTACTCGCCTGATTATCAGGTTCACGCCCCGGAAATCTGTGTTTTTTATTTCCGGCTTTATAAAATACTCCTCGGCAAAGGCTTGCTGAATAGCTTTATTTACTAAATCTTTATTCTTTCTGATAGTCTCAAAATCATTAGTCTTACACTCCTTATCATAGAATGGTTTATAAAGAACCGACATAGCTTTATGCAAAATTTTACCAAATATATCGGCTTCAATCTGCTCCTGAATAATACCAGGCTCACTGATTTCTTCTATGTACCTGAAGTAGAACTTCAAACTGCAATCGAGATAGGTATTTAGTGCACTGGGCGAGATAAAGGCTTCACAATCGGGGTACTCGTATTTTTTCAGCACCGAATACACTTTTTCCGATTTATCAATACGTATCTTCTTTTTCATCTGTGGCCCTATCTCATATCCTATATCTAAATATGATGGAGGTTCGGGCCATTCGTAGCGTAACTGATAAATATACCTGCTTGGTTCGCCTTTTTGCAATCCCTCGCTTTTAGAATTATATACAAGTACAACATTACGCGATCGATGTAAAAGCCGGTAAAAATAGTATCCGAATATAGCATCCTGATGTTTGATAATCGGTAACCCGAAAGCTTCTCTAAGGGTAAAAGGAATCAGGGAAGGAATATGTTCTGTCTTTGGAAATTTACTCTCATTCATCGAAAGGATAATCAGGTTTTCAAAATCGAGGGTACGCGTTTCAAGGATTCCCATAACCTGAAGACCTGTTAGCGGTTCGCCTGAAAAAGGTACTGAAATTCGTTTTAATATGCTTCGCAAAAGGCGCAGTGTAGTTGAAAATGAAAGCTCTATTCCCTCCTCGTCGATAAGCGCTTCAAACCGCATGAGTGCTTTATGAATGGTAAAGAGTATTTCAAGTTGCCACTTTTTGGTTTTATCAGCCGTTTCATTTTCTTTAAGCCGGTCAGCTATTGTTTCAATAATTTTACGCAAATAATGGCCAAATTCGACCGGCGATTCAAGAGGTCTAAAGATTATATCTAGTACAATATTATCTAATGTCAATTTGCGGGTATTGATATACACCAGGTTCTTTCTTTTACACTCATCCTGTAGCTTCTTTAAAGATTCCTCATCGAAAATTGTATGCAGAAATGCATGATTGAGAACTGAAAAGAAATCCTTATGGTAGTATAAAAACTCACCTTTTTTATTTTTTTGCTTGTTTTTATGCAGATCGGTTAATGCAGAAATCAGACTATAAGCAGGTGTATCAATTATTGGGTAACCCATTGAAATATTTACTTCCTCAACCTGTTGAGGTAGTGAATTGACCACGGGAAGGAGAAGCGATTCATCGGCAAGAATAAGTGCTGTTTTAAGGGGAGATCCTATCGTACTGGAATTAGAGAGTTCCAGGCAGGTATCAATGATCTTTGCCTGTGCGACAGCCGAAGGTACCGAGATGGTTGTTATTTTTTGTTCTTCTGCAGTCGTATGATTTCCGGTAATAAAATCGGCTGGTTGCGGATACCGGCGTATATATCTACTCAAAAAATATCCGGCTTCATGAAAATCCTTTCCAATGTACGATTCGTCGTAATCCCAGAAAAACACCGCATTTCCCCGGGATTTAAATTTATCAAATAGCAATTCCTCACAACGATTCAGCGCATTGAATCCGATAAATACAAGCTCATTTTCAAACAATTTCAGTTCCTCGCCCGAATTAATTTTGTCAACTGCTCTCCTATAGGCTTTTCCTTCGTATGCTAAACCTTCTTCTTCAAGTGATATGCTAAACTCTGTATATATTGTTCCCAAAACATCCCATATAGACAAGAATTCCCTTTTTTCATCGGAATCCTGGCTATTTATCATGATATCCCAAAAATTTCTGATAGCCTCTAGCTGAAAATCCTCGAGGTAATCCTTATAATCCTCGATGGCTTTTAAATCGCTCAGATTAGCATACAGTGCATCAGGATTTATACGATACTTGTCAATATCATCGAAATCGGCCAGAATAACCTCACAGTAATAAAAAAAATTATCGAAGGTTTCAGGCGATGAAGTAACCTTTTTGAAAACCTTATATAGACGGAATAATAGTGTGAGCTGATCGGTGAGTTGAAGCCCGCTCAGTTTTTGAATAAAGTCGGATATGGTATAGTAGTTGGGGGCCCAGAGAGGTTTATCGGAAATCTGTGAAAGGAAATAATTAAAAAATAATCGCGCCCTGCGGCTCGGAAACACAATAACGGTGTGGCGAAAATTTCCACTATTTCGCTGGTAAAGGTAACGGGCCACATCCTGAAGAAAATAGGTCATATTTTATTTTTCTAATTATTCTGTTTTGTTCTGATCTGAAAAATATTTACCCTGCCATAAATCATGTTCTGACATATGATCCTCGATAAGTTTTAAAATCCGATCATATCGTAATCGCCATTGTTCCGAAAGACTTCTCCCAGGTTGTGTTTCAGCAGCTAATCGATCGACAATAATTGCCGGATTAAGGCGGCTCAGAAACCGACTTATAAAACTGATGTATTCCTCAAGTGAAAATAAGTTGAATTTCTCAGGTTCCGATATATATTCCTCAGCATATTGAGTTCCTTTAATAATTTGCAGCTGATGAAATTTAATGGTATGCAAGGGTAGTGATGATATTATACCAGCTGATGTCATCATCTCTTCACGGGTTTCTCCGGGTAATCCGAAAATAAAATGAGCACCGGCATACACACCGTATTTTTGGTCCAATTCCAGCGCTTTTAAAGAATCCTCAAAAGAATGTCCCCTGTTAATGTTTTTCAGCGTTTGATTGCTGGTCGATTCAATTCCATATTCTATAACGATGTAATATTTCTCAGATAGCTTTGCCAGATATTCTAATTTTGCTTCATCGATACAGTCGGGACGCGTACCTATTATTAATCCTATAACATTATGCTGTTTTAAAGCCTGATTGTATAGCGATTTCAACCTGTTAAGCGATGCATATGTGT
>CAYMQP010000021.1:0-11674 GCA_964392505.1 uncultured Bacteroidales bacterium | reverse complement strand
GAATAAGCCTGAAAATATGCCAGATATTTATCAGCCCTCCGATATCGTTTTGCATGAAAGTCAATACCTTCCTTAATTTGCTGTTCGATTGATTTGTCGGGTGTACAATAACCAGGATTAAAAGCTTCATTACTGCAGAAGTGACATCCTCCTGTACCCTTTGTACCATCTCGGTTCGGACAGGTGAATCCGGCATCGATAGTTAATTTTTGTAAACGTGTTCCGAAGCGTTTTTTCAGATAATTAGACGCAAGATTAATCCTTCTACGGGTTCCCCAGCTATATTGTATTTTGTTACTATTTACCAAGTTCAACTATTTCATTTTTATCGACATACCAAATAAAACCTTTAATGGGCTTATTTTCAATTTTACTAATAAGTTCCATGTATTCCCCGATTTGCCTCTGATACGAGGTATCTCTTTTCTCACTACTGAATTTATAGTCAATTACATGTGCTTCATGGTTCCAGATAACAATACGATCAGGTCTTTTTGAATTCGCATGCGGCAACAGTATATCCCGCTCAGTAAGTACTTCACCTGTTCCATCGAACCATTTTTTTACCCTTGCATTCAACATACCCGATTTGATGTGCTCCTTCAGCGATTTTCCTTCTTCCATCGAAATAAGCCCTTGTGAAACTGCCTCCTGGACAGATGTTTCCAGATCACTAATTGTTATTATATTGGCAAGCAGGTTATGTAATACTTTTCCGCGAATTCGTCTATTCTTTATATTTTCGGTATCATGAAAATATTCAAAACCCGATGCATTGAAATACATCCGATCGATCGCCGGTTTTCCTGTATAAACCGTAATACTATTATGTTGAGAAGGTAATTTTTCTCTAATTGCTATTTTATCAGTTATAGAACCTTTTTCATAAATAAGTTGTGAGCTGTCGAAATAATTAGTCTCACTTTTATTCACAGATGTAATACATTCATACAGCAGATCGCCAACAGTATTAATACCGGAATTATTACTATCATTATTACTAAACACGGGAAATGCAATAAGTGCATCAATTGCCCTTGTAAAAGCCACATAGAGCAAGTTCAGGTTATCGATATACGACTTAAACAATTCATCGAAATAGGCTTGACGAAAATGAGTATCTTTCAGTGATTTCGTGAAATTTAAAGGAATTACCGGCAGATAATCAAAAGGCGCTTCGGGGGAATGGGTCCAAAAAATTGTATTAGGCTTTTGAGTGAGATCCCAGTAACAAAATGGCACCATAACTGCTCTAAATTCAAGGCCTTTTGCCTTATGAATAGTTAGAATTCGTATGGCTCGGTCCGATTCGGTTGCCGGTATCGATTTCGTATTTCCTTCCTCATCCCAGTATTCAAGAAAACCGTTAATTTCGGCTGTATTTGTATAGGAATACTCATGAATCAAATCGAGCAGGGAAAGCACATAAGGAACATCGGTTTTATGTTTACAGAGTTGCAACATATCGGTTAACCTTTCGGCTAAGTCATAAAGCGGCAATGATGAAAGTTCCTTAGTACTACGAATAAATTCGGAAGGCATTAAGATGGTAATATTCGTGGTATCGAAAAAGCCTGCTTCTAATTGTAAATCATTTATTTCGGTCGATACTGGATTGCCCGATATATGAGCTTTATACAATCCCATGAGTTTCGCACGATAAAGGCTTTCTTCAGATGAATTCAGATATTGGAGTGCCGCGATCAGTAAATTTGCCGCATTAGATGCAGAAAGAAATAACGATTCATCGGAAATAACTTCAACGGGTTTAGAAAATACCGACTCGTTATTTTTGGCTATTAATAAATCGGCCAGCAACTTGCCCTCCTTGCGGTTCCTTACCAGTATTGCTATTTCTCCCTGTATATAACCGGATTCAAGCAATTTATTGATTGAGTCGATAAGCGGGTTGATATAATAATCGTTCTTCTCCCGGGTGGTTTGTTTATGAAAAAACCGGATCTGAACATAGCCCCTATTCCTGTATAGTTCGGGAACTGTCTGAGAAATGTTAGCATAAATATTGAACAACATATCTTGATAAGCTTTAACCAGTGCTTCATTGCCATTATCCAATTGCTGCAACTGTTCTCTTATTTTTTCCTGCGCTATTTGAAATAATCTGTTATTAAAAACAACGAGATTTTCACCGCTGCGCCAGTTAATATCAATATCTATCTCACGAATAATATTTTCGGGGTATTCGGTATTAATGTTTCGGGCAAGTATGTTCCAATCGCTGTTTCTCCAACGGTAAACCGATTGTTTTACATCGCCTACCAGCAAACATTCTTTACCTTGCGATAGCGAATTACTGATCAGGGGTTTAAAATTACTCCACTGTAATTTTGATGTATCCTGAAACTCATCGATAAGAAAATGTCTGTAACGGTTTCCCATTTTTTCGTAAATAAAGGGTGTATCGTTATGATTGATAATTCGGTCGATTAATTTTGGCGCATCACTTAAAATGAAAACATTTTTCTCCAACCTGTACTGCCTGATCTGCTCTTCAAGATCGACCAGAATACCAACGGTATATAGATTTTTCCGAATCGCTTCGGCTGTAAAATAATTCAAATACTCCCTTTCGATGTATGCTGTAATTTCATGTAATAAGGGTAAGAGCTGGTGAGAAGCTAATGCTGATACTTCTGATTTAAACATTGTATCATTCGAAGGCCAGTTTTGCGCATCCTCCAGAAGTCGTTTTGCAAGTCTGGTTTGTGTGATCAGTTCACCTTTAGTATTTCTTAACTCGCATTGTTGAAGCTTCGTAAATAACCTCAAGGCACCGTTCCGTTTCTGGTAAAAATCATCGGTAGTAAATTCGCTTTCATTAATCGCTTTAAGGCCCTTTTGTCCGATCTCCCTGCATCGCTTTTCAAATTTCGCCATAATCATAAAAATGTTATTGCGATAATTGTATAGTTTATCGCGATCGGTTAGAATCTTTTGAAGTGCCGAGGAACCTGTGGCATATTCCTCCCTGAAAACTTCATAACCCAATGTTAACAGACTATTCTGAATATCCCAGGATTTCCCTTCGGCAATTTTGTTCTCAGCAAATTGCATTAACCAGGTCAGTCGGTCGGTATTTTCTTCCAGTGTGTCCAGTACCTGATCCACAGCATATTTCAGTATGGGCTGCGTATCGATTTCGATGGTGTAATTGCCGGGTATGCCCAGTTCGCGGGTAAATGCCCTGATAACACGCTGAAAGAATGTATCGATGGTTTCAATGCTGAACCATGAATATTCGTGCAGAATTCTTTTTAACAGCACAACCGATTTTTCTCTCAATCGATCCTTATTACCTCTAAAATAAACAAGAAGATCTTCAGGATAATCCGATTGTTCAGGATCGCACAGAAGATACAGTTGCTCGATGATTCTACGTTTCATTTCTTCTGTGGCCTTGTTAGTAAAAGTAACTCCCAATATGCTTTTAAAGTAATCAGGATTTTCTTTCAATACTATTTCCAGAAAAAAACTTATAAGCCGGTATGTTTTACCCGACCCGGCTGATGCACGAATAATATTGAGTTTGCTCATCAATTGCGGGTTATCTTCAAAAATAAGGAAATTAGGAGCAAAAAAAATGAAGAGACTAGCTTTAAATCAACATAAACCTGTTTAGGTTTTAAGCAGGATGTTTATATTGCATATGATATTTTATAAAGATCCGATGAATTAATAAAAAATACAATATAATACATGTCAACCACTTAACACCGATACTCCCCCATACCTTATGTCACTCGCCAAAAAATCGAATCTCTAAAAGCACATCAGCAATAAAATGCAAGCAATTTAGTTTTAATATAAGGTTTCAGGATTTTAAGCGTCTATTTGTTTATATTTATCTAAATTCTCATTGTTATATGCAAATACATATAACTTATTCCTATATTGCAGTGTTAATGGAGCAGTATCCGAGCTTCGATCAGAACACATAGCATCGAATTACATTTGCTGATGATTATGAAACTGCTTTAAGCAATAAAATAAAAGCAACCAAATCGGGAGATAAATCATCTGATAAAACGAAGAATAGCCATGTGATAATCACCCGGATCTATGTAAATCGGAAAAACTATCCTTCACATAGCTTAATTTTAAAAATAAGAGGAGAGACGGGATGCCCAATTATAATTAAAGTAATACGCTAATTATGACGGGCATCCTTATTTTATTTGTTTCAATTAATTAAAAAGTAACTTTGAAGCTATAAAATTAATTAATATGGCTTCAAAAATACCGGTTATCCGAAATACCAATTACTTATATTTCATACCCCAATTAGCTATTCTAATGCTGATAATTTTTGCCCTGTATTATTTTGGGAGTGAACATTACCTGATTATTGGCTTTTCAATTTACTTCCTTTTATCAATTTACCTGAAAGTGCTTATTCCTAAATGGCACCGAAAAGGGATTTTTTTTCTCAGAAAAGGGAACCTGCCTGCTGCTATATCGGCTTTTCAGAAAAGTTACGAGTTCTTTCAAAAATACTTATGGGTCGATCAGTACAGGGCTTTTACACTATTTAGTACATCGCAATTTTCATATTCAGAAATGGCTCTGATGAATATAATCTGGTGTTTTGAACAACTGGGCGATAAAAAAAATGCAGCCAAGTACCATAATCTGCTTAGAAAAAAATTTCCAGGTAATAAATATGCTCAATAATACCAGCACTAAATAATAAATAACCGGAAATTAGAGTATCATCATAAATGGATTTTCGAATTCTGAAATTTAATTTATTGACATGTCTTAAGCCTAACCATCATACTCAACAAACTTAAAATTCAGTTTTGGTATCGATTCCGAAAGTATTTGACCTGTCTCAAGTGCATCCTCATCCCCTTTCAGGTAAAACCATTTCACATTAACTGTTTCAACCTGCGAATTCTGGGAAAGCTCCTGTAAAAGTTCGAACAGTTTTTTTGCGCAGGCAGTATTGATATATTCTATTTTTAAATCAAAGTTTACTACATCAATTTTCAATTCAATGACCCAGTTAATTATCGGATCAAAGAATTCTTTGGCATTTTCGGAATAAACCGACCCGGCAAGCAACAGGTTTCCGTTGGAATAAAAATCGATACGGGGCGTATTCTTGGATGGTTTAATATGTATATCTTCCATAGTAGTATTATGCTCCAGAAATTATATAAACAACTGAGGCTTCAAAGATAACTTTTTATAGTCTTTTATTATAATTCAGATATAAACAATAAGAAAGAAAAATTCAGTAACGAATTATCTATTAAAAATTGTTCTATTTAATCAAGCTATGATTAACTATAATAAATGATGAATAGAATGTATAATTCTGCTATAAACTTTGCTAAAGATGAATGATTTGCTCAACCCAGCCATCAATTGTTTTACAACCAAATCGGCTTGATTTTCCCTTGCCAGATATTTTGTCGTATCAATGTCTTTTTCGTTCTTTTCATATAAATAAGTTTTATGCAATTCCATGTTATATTTCAAGCTATATCGAATGCTTGTATCACGATCTGCCGCGCTAGTTACTACAGTATAACAACGAAGTAAGAACCACCTCGATGCCTATACATATTTTATTGCGCCACAAGAATAGTATATAATCGACTATCCTAAAGCAACATCCAATAACATCATTGTTGCAAATCCCAACATAGCACCTATTGTTGACAAATCGGTTTCATTTCCAGTTTGTGATTCAGGTATTAGTTCTTCTACTACAACAAAAATCATTGCGCCTGCTGCAAACGACAGTGCATATGGCAACAAAGGAGTTATTGTTAGAACAAGATAGGCTCCAATGATTCCAGCTATAGGTTCTACTACTCCTGAAAGTTGTCCGTAATTAAAAGCTTTCAATCTCGAAAAACCCTCTCTGCGAAGTGGAATAGAAACAGCCGCTCCTTCAGGAAAGTTTTGTAATCCAATTCCTATTGCCAAAGCTATTGCTCCAGCGAGTATACCTGTCTCCGGATTATTTGCCAATGCCCCAAATGCTACACCAACAGCTAGTCCTTCCGGGATATTATGCAAAGTTATTGCTAGGATAAGCAACACGCTTCTTTGCCAGGATGTTTTTATTCCTTCTGCTTTATCTATCGATAATCCCAGGTGAAGATGTGGTAAAAGTTTATCGACCAATAGCAAAAACGCACCTCCTAATAAGAATCCAACTAGTGCAGGCATCCATGGTATTGTTTCGTTAGCGTCTGCCATCTCTATGGCAGGTTTAAGAAGTGACCAAAAACTAGCAGCAATCATTACACCCGAAGCAAAACCCAGCATCGAGTTTAAAATTTTCTTATTTATTGATTTGAAGAAAAAAACCATAGAAGCTCCCAATGCTGTAACAAACCATGTGAAAATTGTTGCACCAAAAGCTAACAACACTGGATTATAATTTAATAACTGATTTATATTCATTTTGCTTTTTTTATAATTGATATTCTTGTATTAAAAATATATCAATAGTAAACATATTATAAAAATATTTGATAGTACTAATGAGGTTATCTTAAAGTATTTCAACTCCAATTTGTTATATGATAGGTTAGTAAATGTTTATTAATACCCAGTAATTTCCTTTAGTTTAGTAAAAAAACTTTTCTTCCGCTCTGAACTGATATTCCAATCAACAGGCACGCTTTGAAAACCCGATTCATAATCTTCTCCTTCGCGCCTGTAATCAAAAAATCCCCACGATGCATACGATTCTATTGCGTAGAGAAGGTTATATGATTCTTTATCAAAATCATAATGATCATCTTCATTAAAGAGAATGGGGGTTGAAATATAATATTCAGAAAGCCTGATATTATCAACCAGCTCTTTTATACCATTTGGTGTATCTACGCCATTACCATGAAGAAGTATATAGTCAGAACATTCAATTACATTTTGTGTAGGAATCTTATTACCACTGAAACTTGTACTCACCAAAAGTTTATTATCACTTATTTTCTGAACCCGTTTTATTAATTCCGAAACACGTTCTGGCTGTAAAATGCTATGATCATAAAGAATATCACATTCATTATTAATCTCAATTAAAATATTTCTGTATCCTTTGTTTAATATCCAGTCAGTGATATTATCAACCGCCCTTAATACCGCTTGTTCATTCCTTAAATGATTATCTTGTCCAAAATAGAAATATCCAAGAATAACTACCATGCCGAGTTCATCAGCTTTATTTAATATTTTTTCAAGTCGGCATAAATATTCATTTCTTAAATTCCCAATACTATCAAATGTTGAATTTATCCATCCACAATTACCATAACCTATGGGACTACCACCTTGTAAGTTTAAAGTAAAGGCTAATAAACCATGTGATTTCCAATATGACATGGCCTTAATAAATTCTTTGGTATTCCTTTCGGGATCCCATTTCTTTGTATCTGGATACTTAAAGTTTTCTCTAGTTTTAGAATTAAGGTCATCAAAGATCCCCTGTACCATTCGGGAATTGAATAATAGTCCTTCAATTCGATTTCCTTGCCAGTATCTATTCTTGTATGTTATTTCGTTATTAATATAAAACTGTTCACCTCTAATGGTGACAATTGTTTTCCTAGGATTGTTATCAAAAGAGTTTAAGCAAATTATAGTTATCAGCAATCCTAGAATCAAATTTGATGTCGCTACTGCTTTTCTCATCTAATTCGCCGTTTAACTATTTGCTGACAGTTCGTTTATAATAGTATAATGTTCCCGATAGCAACCGGGATTTCGAACCGTTCATTGATCAGACCGTTGTAATTTTTATGAAATGAACAGACTTTAAATATACTGCTTTTACCCAGCTTATATATATTGGCTGTTGTGTGTTTGTGCTTTAGTTTATTCTTGTTTCAATTTTGTAAAAAATCTGATTGATGAAATAGTTATTATTAAAAATGCTCCTCCAACTCCAATATTTATAAATATAAAAGTGATTAAATCAATTTGGAATAGATACCCTACTCCTGCTAATAAACATGATATTGTATTTATAAGTAGTCCAAGTCTGATAGCTTTTGTCATAATATCAGGTCTAAATGATAAATAAATAAAAAGTGAGGATAACCCTAAAAAGATTGTCCAGCCCAGCATATTCACTGACGATATTATAGAAGTTGGTTTCGATTGAAGAAAATGCTCCAATCCTGAATATGTATTAGCTAATAATGCAAATCTAATTGCACTTATTTGAATATAGTAATGCACTGCAGAAACCAGAGCAAACATTATTGAAAATGCAATTGCAATTTTTGCAAGTATTTGCCTTTTTGTATCAGTGAATTCATAAAAAACAAATACCAAAACCATAAAAGCCAGACTAAAGACAATCATAAAGGATTTAGCCAAATACTGAAAAAATTGATTATTACTATTTACATAATTAATGTAATCTTCAAGATTTGTCCAGTAGAAAAGTGGTGAACTTAGTGCAATTCCTGTAAATGAAATAATCCAAACAACAAATGAAGTCAAGCAAATAATTGCCGACCATAATCCTATATTTAAAGTAATTTTATTCACGTTAAGTATATTTGATATTATTAATAATTAGATGAAATTAATTTATTAGAAGTAAGCTTGCAAATGATACTCTGCATCATACATATATAATATATTAAATATAAAGCGTCTGATTAATAGACTTTTAAATTCATTTACTTTTTGATTAATATTAATAGTTTTTATATCTATTTGATTTCGCCTACTTTCTTCAATGTGGCTTTGGCTATCACCGGACCCAGCAATTCATGAATCAGCGAAGTTCCAATCACTATCCCGATAATTAAGGAAGCATATTCGGAAACGGATGGATTTTTAGAAAGTAACAGTGCCAGTCCGATTACTATTCCTCCCTGCGGAAATAGTCCCCCTGCCGTATATTTTCTGATTTTATCGTCGGCACCCAATAAGGATGTAGCCATGTAGGTACCTGTATATTTCCCTAGTGCCCTGGCAATAATAAACACGGCAATGATTATGGCACCGCCGGTGATAGCAGATAAATTCAAATGCAGGCCAGACAAGGTAAAGAAAATCACGAATATTAATTCGTCGGTATATCGTTCAATAATAGTAAAGATTTTTTTCTGTTGCTTATTAAAGTTCACAACAACAACCCCGAGTACCATAGTTGATAATAACTCATCGAACCCGAACCAGGATGCCGTTCCATAGCAAAGCAGGAGTATTCCGAATATCATAACTATTAACGCACCCTCGCTTTCTTTCTTTAAAACACTCATGATGTAGTTGAACAGTAATCCGAATAGTATGCCCATAATCAGTGCCCCACCTATGTTCTTTCCTAAATCGGCAAAAGAATGTAATATACCGGCATTGGAAGCCCCCAGAAAATACCTGACGAAAGAAAGTGTCAGGGTATAGAGAATAATGCCCATTATATCGTCGAAAGCAGCTATACCCAGAATGGTTGAACTTACCTTTCCCCTGGCATGGTACTCGTTTTTAACCGCAAGGGTGGCCGACGGATCGGTAGGTGCAGCAAGCGAAGCAAGCATAAGGCTTATTGCCAGACACACCGACCATGAGCTATTGAAATCCATAAAATAAAAGACAGTAATAAATGTCAGAATACAAACAAAAATATAGGCAAACATTGCTTCTGACAGCGTAGTTATCAAAATCATCCTTCCCGATGACCTGATATTGGAAAGTGAAAGCGAACCGCCAATAGAAAATGTAATAAACGAAAGGGAAATATTGATCAGAGGTGTTGTACTCGCTGAATAATCTTCCGATATAATTTTTACAATCTGAGGGTTTAAAAGAATACCTGCCAGAATATAGCCTGAAATTTTTGGTAATTTAATCCGGGCAGCTGCTTCTCCCAATAAAAAACCGAATACAATTACGATTCCGGTTTCAAGTAAAATATTCATATTCACAATTTTAATCTGCTCATAAATTTCATACAATAGCTGTAACTATAAAAGTTACTATCGAATTTATTATTGCTTATTCAAATCGTCAATTAATTTTATTGCTTCAAACGCTACGACATCACCTGCTATAGCCGATGATTTTAAGGCATGTAGTAGTGATTTATATTTCTTTTTTTCCTCACGTGTAAATAGTCCCATCAAAGTATGATGTGCTCCTGATCTCAGAAATTCGGAATCGCTATCATTAATAATCTCTTCTAGCAATGGCAATATAGTTTTTCTGCCAATATGTATTAATCCTTTCGCAGCTATCCATCTTATGTCAGATTCATCATCTTCGAGTAGTTGAATCAGATCGGGAATTGATTTTTCGCTTTTGATTTGCTGAAGTATCTTTGCGATTTCCCATCTTATAACTTTATTCTTTACAGATATTAGTTTTCTTATGTCGTCAAGAACTTCTTCACCAATTTCAACAATTTTTTCCCTGGCATGCATTTTCCGGGCTGCCTCGTTACTTGCTATATCCTTGATATAAATTACTAACCGATCATCAAATTCATCAGGATTAAATCCTTCAAAACTTTCATTCTTTTTCATGTCGGATAAACTTAAATCATATTATATATTGTTCTGAAAAGATACTCGTATCACAATTTATTAAACAATGTTAGTTTATTTTATATAATTATTGCATACCTGTTGTGTGATTAACTTCATTAAAAGCTAAAAAAATCAGGTCATATTAAGCCTAATTGAAATCATTAAAAAAGACGGAGTTGAAATGTAACTATGAGCTCTTGCGAATAAATACAACTTCTATTTCTACCAGTCCGTGGAGCTATTTTCAAGCTTTCACAACGGATTTGGCCAAATACCAATGTAATTAGCCCAAGCCTAAACCTTTGACTTCCGGCTTGCGGCTCAGCACTCCTTCCGATATTCTTTCTATCATAATTTTAAAAGACAACGAGTAACATTTTAGAAGAGGTAAGAGAACATTATCATGCTTTTATTGTTGTAGCTATGAAATCAAAACCAATAACCGAATTATCATGAAAAAATTTACTTTTTTTATGACTATCCTTTCTCTCCTGTCTTTAGCTTCAATGGGTACTCAATACACTATTACAAATTCGGGGAATACTTTTACTCCTGACAGCATCACAATTAATGCCGGCGATACTGTAATCTTCAGCATAGGCAGTTTTCATGATGCAGTGGAAGTGTCGGAAGAAACATATAACGAAAATGGCAATACTCCCAACGGAGGATTTAGCGTGCCGTTTGGTGGAGGTACTATAACACTGGAAAGTGCCGGAACTCACTATTATGTTTGTGAGCCACATGCATCAATAGGTATGAAAGGTATAATACAAGTAGTAATTCCTTCAGACCTTGAGTTTATTTCCAACCTGGAATCTACTATAAAAATATTCCCGAATCCGGCTACAGATCATATTAATCTCGCATATACACTTACAAATCCATCTCCTGTTAAAGTTACCCTGTTAAGTATAACCGGAGTAGAAATGGTAACCCTGGTAAGCGAATACCAGCGTGCAGGATCACAATTACTAACAAAAACACTGGATGAAAAGCTTAATCCGGGTATTTATTTTATACACCTGAATACTGTTAAAGGAACTTTAGTCAGAAAACTTGTGATAGAGTAAATCAAAATTTCACATTCACAGTCAATGAAGGAATTATATGTTCTGTTTTATTAACATAAAATATATAAATCCAGA
>CAYMQP010000020.1:19269-22812 GCA_964392505.1 uncultured Bacteroidales bacterium | reverse complement strand
CCATTCAGGTTGAAATCTGCCAGTGGAGTGTTACTTGTTGCTTTAACGTTTATATTATCCATTGATAAGGGTTTATTTTGGTTCAACACCTTCAACGAAGGAAAGGTTTGGAAGTTAATTTTACTTGATAAAAGTGCTGTTTTTCTTGATATTAGTAAAAAATTTTCAGACAAAATCAGTTTCAGAAACAGATCTCAATAAAGCATTTTCGATTTTTTCAATCTTATGTTTTCAAAAATAACGTGAGTTCGATATAAGAATACTTTTCAATGTTTTGATTTTTAATAGCCCCGTCCTTCCTCGCTTTGCTGAAGCTACGCGAAGGCGAAGTAGGGCGGGAATTGTATACATTGATTATACAAAATATTCAAAAATCAATCAAATAAGATCAATGTTTATATTGAACTCACGTTAAAATAATATTAAATGGCCGAATAGGCATACATACCAAAATAAGCACCCACAAAACCACCAGCAACATGAGTGCTGAGCCATGTGCCATCAACATCTTTTTCAAGTAACTTCCAGGTATCGGGTTCCAGCGAATAGTAAAAATCGTAGTATTTTCCCCTTGCTTCAATTTTCAGATATAGCGATTGACCTTCGGAAAGATCTGCTTGCGTTGAAACGATTTCAACAGGACCATTCTTGCTGCCCTTTTCAAGTATTATATAATTTCCCTCGTCTTTACTTTCAATACCCATAAAATAATAATTTTTCTCATTCTGGAATACTGCCAAACCAGCTTTATCTTGCGGTTTAGTCGGATTAAACTGAACAGCCGTACTTGTCGAACAGTAGTGGTGTTGCTGCCGGCGTCCTATAAATGAGGGTTGGCCCAAATCGTTAATCGAAGATGAACGGGCCTTAATATAAAGCTTACCTTCTTTCAGATTGTACCATATTTCCCGGGGTGTGCGGATGAAATTCCAGATAAGTGCTAAAGTGGAATCGGTAAATTCATCGCGTAGGGTAAAATTGCCATTCAACGGAACCGGAGCCTGAATTTGTTCGGGTAAATCAGGTTTTGGATGACTGTAAGGAACAATATCATCGCCCTGAAGGATCACAGGCCAGTCATCCATCCACTTAACGGGCAGCATGAAGGTTTGCCGGCCGGTATTATAAAAGTCGTTTTCATACGGCGTACAGCCCAGGAAAACAGCCCACCATTCGCCATTTTGTGTCTCAACCATATCGGTATGACCAGTACATGTTACCGGATTTGGTCGTCCGGGATCGAGATGGCGCTGGGAGAGAATCGGATTTTTCTCCCATGGTTCATAGGGCCCCCAGACATCGGTACTTCGGAATACAACCTGTGAATGACCTGTGTTTGTACCGCCCTCGGCAGCAATAAGGTAGTAGTAACCGTTTGTTTTAAATATATGCGGACCTTCAATCCAGATGGGTTTCTTACTGATGTCGACACCCCCGTCGACAATTACTTTTCGTGGACCGGTCATTTCCATTTTTTCCTTGTCAAATTCCTGAATCCAGATAGCCCGGTGACCCTGGTATAAGGGTCCATAGTCGGGGGCATCATTATTAACGATGTAGGCTTTACCATCATCATCGAAAAACAGCGAAGGATCGATACCACCAAAGGGAAGTAATACCGGATCGGACCATGGACCGGCCGGATTAGTGGCTGTAACTACAAAATTGTTGATGCCATAAACAATGGTATTGACCACATAGAAAGTACCATTATCATAGGAAATTGCCGGTGCAAATACACCGTATGAAATTTGCAAGCTGTCGAGATTAAGTTGCGACGGACGATCGAGCACATGACCCAACTGGGTCCAGTTAACCAGATCTTTACTGTGGAAAATGGGAATACCCGGATAGAACGAGAATGTGGAATTTACCAGGTAGTAATCGTCGTTTACCCCTACTATACTTGGATCGGGATAAAAACCAGCAAGAATAGGATTCAGGTATTCATCGGCTCCTGGCTCCAGGCTCTCATAAACCGGATCGTATCCTTCGTATTCGAACCAATCGAAAATCGCGTATCCTTCTTCCGGCTTTTTATCGGTTTTATTTCTCATACATGAAAGGAGATTTAAAATCATTACTGTTATCAGGCTAAATCTGGCAATTGATAGTAAGTTTAACATAGTATTTATGTTTTTAAATAACTAGTATAAAAGGTTTTCACCTAAATTGGTTGCTGTATTTAATTAATATATAACAAGCAATAACTATAAGATCATCCATAGCAAGAACTAGAGAAAGTATTAATTCAATTTGTTCTATTTAATCAATACAGGGTAATTCATAAGTAAGTTTAGTGTAATAATTAATTCTTAGAAAATTTTTATAGAGAAACAATATCAATGCCCACAAGCGCCACTTTTTTTAACTCTTTCAACCTTTTTCCCCTCGAAAATAGCCCTTAAGTCCGATGCCGGTATGGTACCGCGGTAAAAAACATCGTTTATAAATACGGCGGGTGTTCCTGTAAGCTTGCGCGATCGGGCTTCCTTTATATCGACTAATACTTCATCGAGAATTTTGGGATTGCCTGTGCAGTTTTCAATTGCAACAGGATCTAATCCTAACTGATTGGCCCACTGTGTAAGCATAGTGCTATCGAATTTTTCCTTTGAAGTGAGTACCCGGTCGGCCATTTCCCAGAATTTACCCTCTTTGCGTGCACACTCAACAGCTGCTGCTAGCTGGCGGGCGTTTTTATGCATTCTGAGAGGCAGGTCGCGGAATATAACTTTTACCTTGCCGGTTTCGATATAATCTTTTTCTATTTTTTTCAGGTTGCCATACAGGTCTTTACAATAAGGGCATTGGTAATCGACAAATGCTACCAGGGTAGTAGGGGCATTTTTGCTTCCCCATATAGCATCGGTACCTGTTATTTTCAGGGGTTCTGTATTTTTATACTGTGCCTCAAGCTGGCTTCTAACCTGACCAGATCTGGGTTCATTTTTATCGGTTAACAAAATAACCAGGATTAGAATAAGAACTATGGTCTGAACAACTTGTAAAACCAGTGCAAATTTCTCCTTCATAATAAGTTAATTTTAGTTACGGTTTACGGTTTTTCAATTAAACAATCTTAAGTTGAATTTGTCAAAAATAGAAAAACTTTTTTTCTGTTATAACCAAGGTTGGTATTTGCTGAAATTATATTAAAAAATCCCGGAATAAATTCAATTACTCCGGGATTCTTCATATAGCTTATTCAACGTAATTATTTTCTGAATTTTGCAGGTACAACCGAGAACGATTTTTTTGCGGTAAGTTCAAGCATATAACAAACTCCTTCACCTACAGATACATCACCTGGTCCCCAGTAAGTATCGCCATCATTACACTCGGCGTATACTTCATGAGTTCCGGGTGTGACTAATACAGTAACAGTACCACCATCTCCGCAATCGGGCGTTGAGCTGTAATAGCTGTCAAGATAGCCTTCGTAGTCACTGTCGATATAAACATCAATCCGCTGTGTGTTGCAAGGGAACGATACTATGGATGTCCAAACAGATATGGCAGCTTCATCACCACCTCCGCCTC
>CAYMQP010000020.1:0-19259 GCA_964392505.1 uncultured Bacteroidales bacterium | reverse complement strand
CACGCGGACCGCAATCGGCACAGTCGGTTCCACATTCGCACAGATCCCAATCCGATCCGGGACCTCCGTCGTCACATTCACCGTCATTATGCCATACACAGGTATTAGTACAGATAGTAGTAGTAACTTCTTCATCGCACAGATCGCCTGTCCATCCGGCATCGCATTCGCATTCGCCGTCGTCGTCACATTCGCCATGGTCGCCACAGTCGACTGAGCACTGATCACAATATGTGCCTTCCCAACCGGAGTTACACTGGCAAATCCCGGCAACGCATGTTCCATGGTCGCCACAGTTAACACTGGCACACATGTCAATTTCACAACTTTCCCCTGTCCAGCCTGTTATGCACACACACTCTCCATCTTCGCAGGTGCCGTTTATACAGGTTACATCGCGGCAGGGGTCGCATGCCCAGACAAACACAATTAAA
Source organism: uncultured Bacteroidales bacterium (assembly GCA_964392505.1). Classification (GTDB taxonomy): domain Bacteria; phylum Bacteroidota; class Bacteroidia; order Bacteroidales; family UBA10428; genus UBA10428. The sequence goes on along the minus strand of CAYMQP010000020.1, from coordinate 18,825 downwards.
AACAAAGTAATAAATTTTTTCATGCTATTAAGGTATTAAGGTAAGTTATAAATTGTCATCACTAATATTTTATCTACGGTGATATATGAAATTACATACTTTTTTGAAGAAATAAAATTATATCACTCTGAAATCTTCTCTAACAAAAATACTATATCGAACCAATTTAGCAAGAATGTACTGTTTTTTTTTCAGGATTAAAGAAGGTTTTTATTAACATAAATCCGGTTTTTAATGTACAAATAACTTATTCGATTAATACTCATCTTATCCCATTCTATTATAATTATCTTCCTTTCCTTATTTTTACTGCACTTAAATCTGGTATAACAATGCAGAGAATTGCTGCAAAAAAAGGTATCGGCCAGCACTTCCTTATCGATAAGAATATTGCCAGGAAAATTGTTGAAAGTTTCATCCCGGATAATTTCAATACGTTTATTGAAATTGGCCCGGGAACTGGAGTACTTACCCGTATTATTTTGGAGAAAAATTATCCTAATTTCACAGCTATTGATCTCGACAGGGAATCTGTCGATTATCTGAATTCTCATTTTCCTGAACACAAAAATAAATTTGTTTATGGAGATTTCCTTAAGTATCCACTGGAACAATATAAAGGGCCAATTGCGCTTATCGGAAATTTACCTTTCTTCATTTCCAGCCAGATTTTCTTCCGGGTACTGGAATATCCTCACAAAGTAAATCAGATGGTTTTTACAGTTCAGAAGGAAGTGGCGGAGAGAATTGCAGCAAAGCCGGGTAATAAAACGTATGGTATACTCAGTGTATTATTACAGGCGTATTACAATATCGAATACCTTTTTACGATTCATGAGAAGTGTTTTGCACCACCGCCAAAAGTTAAATCGGCCGTTATAAGGTTAATGCGCAATAACACAAAAGAGTTGAATTGCCGTTATGAAATGTTTCATAAAATTATTAAAACAGCTTTTAATCAGCGAAGAAAGGTAATACGGAACTCCCTTAAAAGTATTTTCTTAAATTTGCCCACCGAAAGTGAATTACTTTCTAAACGACCTGAACAACTTACTGTTGATCAGTTTGCTGAATTAACGCGGTATATCGATTCTTTGAACCCATAAAATAAATGGTCTCATGGCAGCACAATTCGAACTCACCCGCGATTTTATCGACAACCTGAAACAGGCTGTAAGCAATAACGATGAGGTAGCAGTCTACAATCAGATCAGGGACCTGCATGCCGCTGATATTGCAGAATTATATAACGGATTAACCATTGAGGAAGCCAAATTCGTATATCTTTTGCTCAACAGCGATGTAGCAGCCGATGTTTTGATAGAACTCGAGGAAGACGACAGGGAAAGATTTCTGGCAGCCCTGCCCGGTGAGATTATTGCCAAACAATTTATTGGTAGCATGGAGTCGGACGACGCTGCCGATATTATAGGTGAACTTCCTGCCGATAAAAAGGAAGAAGTACTCCAGAATATCGATGATCTGGAACAGGCTGGGGAAATAGTCGATTTGCTGGGTTATGATGAAGACAGCGCTGGCGGATTAATGGCCAAAGAGCTGATCAAGGTTAATGAAAACTGGGATGTGGAAACCTGTATCAGGGAGGTCAGGAAACAGGCTGAAGAGGTGGAAGATGTTTATTATGTTTATGTTGTGGACGACAATGATATCTTAAAGGGCACGGTTTCACTAAAGCGGATTATGCTGGCACGTTCCAATGCAAAGATTAAAAACCTGAATAAACCGGATGTCATCTCGGTAAACACCGATACTCCTTCGGAAGAAGTGGCAAATATTATGGAAAAGTACGATATCGTTGCATTGCCGGTAATTGATTCCATTGGCCGTTTAATGGGGAGAATTACCATCGACGATGTGGTGGATGTGATAAAGGAAGAAGCCGAGAAAGATTACCAGATGATTTCAGGTATTACCGAAGATGTAGAGCCTTCTGATAATGTATTTATCCTTACTCGTGCAAGAATTCCCTGGTTATTTATCGGATTGCTTGGAGGTATTCTGGGCGCCCAGGTAATTGGTGTCTATGAGGCCGAAATTAAAATCGATCCGAAACTCGCTATGTTCGTACCTCTTATTGCTGCTATGGGAGGTAATGTTGGGGTACAATCATCCTCAATTGTGGTACAGGGCCTGGCCAATAAATCCATCAACCTCGATACTACCTGGAAGAAACTGATCAAGGAGATGTCCGTAGCACTGATTATTGCCGCTGCATTCTCTTCCCTGATCCTTGTATATAACCTTATATTTTCAAGTACACTTGAACTTACATTAACGGTAAGTACTTCCTTATTCAGTGTAATTCTGTTTGCTTCTGTTTTTGGCACGTTTATACCCTTAATACTCGACCGTTTCAAAATTGATCCTGCTGTGGCAACCGGACCCTTTATTACTACAACCAACGATATTCTCGGGTTGTTTATCTACTTTGGCATCGGTCGGTTACTCTATGGAGTTTTTTCTTAAGAGCCGGGAGCACGACATTAACAAACATACACTGGACAGATACTTATTCTTTGGGTTTTAGTTATGATCCAAGCCTTATGAAAATTTGCTACTTCTATTGATTCGTTAAGCTACAAATAATCTCTCAGTTTCATTCGCCGTAAATCAAAATAGTCCGTTCAATTCCTTAATTAGTGAAACGCTTGTCTCTCAATGTATACAACAGTCTGAATTTCAAAGCAATATTTTTTTTGTAACGTTTTATAGATTGTTTGCATTTCTAATTATTCATCTATTGATTTATTGCAATGAAACTATTTATTATTCAAATTTTTGCACTAATTATTTCAATTTCAGTTTGTGTTTATTCTGTATTTCTGGGCTCTAAGTTATTTAACATAAAAATAATGGTTATTCTATTTCTGGAACTTGCGGGTCTTATTTTGCTTAATTGGTCAATAAGTAAAATAGTAAAAGTTGGCTCCATTCTATGGTTTATCTTATTTATACTATCGATTGTAGTTGTATTCATTACTATACGTCAATTAATTACAAATTCTAAAATCAATAAGTCATGAAACGAAATCTTGCATTTTTCTCAGGAATAATCCTAATTGTTCTGTTAACCGGTTGTTCGGCAGTTCAGAAAGCTACCGTGGAAGCTGATGCACAAGCAAAAACTCTTGAAGTGCCTGCTGGTAAAGCTTTGTTGTATATTGTCAGGCCCAATCCATTAGGACTGGCAATCCGCTTTACTGTATTATGCGATAGTGCTTATATTGGTGCAACAGGCGGACTGCGATTTTTATATACCTATCTGGATCCCGGCAAACATGAAATAACCTCAAAAGCCGAGAATACCGCAAAGCTTGAGATTGAGCTTACAGCAGGAGAGGTATATTACATTGAACAAATTCCCAGACTAGGTTTCTTAATTGCCCGAAATAAACTCAGATTGCTTGATGAAGCTACCGGGAGAGAAAAGCTTGGTGCATGTACTTTATCAGCCGAGAATGTAGCAAAATGATATTTTATTTTTAATAGTTAATGATCAATTCGTTTAATGTTTTAGAATAGAAAGATGAAAATAATTTATAGGCTCATAGTGTATGCTGTTTGTTTTCTCGTCAGCTTTCCTTGCTTGGGACAAGATGAAAAGGAACTTAAATCGAAAAGAATAAAGATTGTTACCGATTCCAACGAGACCATAATTACAACAGAAGCTTTATTAGGCGATTCAATAATGAAATATGGTACTGATGATGTAATTGATTCAATTGCCTATAATGATATCGTTTACATTTATATTAAAGAAGGCAGTAATTTTCCGAAAATTATGATTTACTGCGTATCATTTGGTTTAGGGTATGGTGTTATTTGGGGATTATTTTCTCCTTCATATGCGTTTTTTGAAAATGTTGGTATTGGATTGGCGGCAGGTATAATTGCAGGCCTTATAATTATTCCCTTTACCAGGAAACCCGAAAAACTTATATTTTATAAAGGGAAATGGACTGATAGTAAATATGCCCCATAACAACATCTTATTGTATACATTTAAGCACATCATAGTCCCCTTCCGGAAGGGGGCTATTTGTTTATTATATATATTCTTTACCGAAATAGATTAATGGAAAGAATACCCTCCTTTCGCAAAAGAGTTTTCAACTATTAAGCCTTTCTTTTAACAATTGATCCGTTTGTCGAAAGTTGGGTCTAAAAAGTTAATATATTCGCGCTCAACACTACCAACATCCGGAATTATAAATTAGCTATACATGAGTACAAAGAAAAAAATTAAGAGTGCACTCATTTCTGTTTATCATAAAGATCGCATGGAAGAGATATACGCGACGTTGAACGATTTAGGTATTACTATTTTATCGACAGGCGGCACAAAAACTTTTATCGAGGAACTGGGGATTACGGTAACGGCAGTCGAAGATCTGACTTCTTACCCTTCCATTCTGGGAGGAAGAGTTAAAACGCTTCATCCGAAAATATTCGGAGGAATACTGGCCCGGCGTGATGAAGCCCTCGATCTCGAGCAAATGACCCAGTATTCAATTCCTGAAATAGATCTTGTGGTAGTCGACTTATATCCCTTCGAGGATACAGTGGCATCAGGAGCGAGTGAAACAGATATTATCGAAAAGATTGATATTGGTGGAATCTCACTTATCAGGGCCGCAGCTAAAAACTATAAGGATGTAGTAATTATATCTTCACAGGAACAATACAATGATTTATTGAGGATACTGAAAAATGGTGGTGAAACCTCATTAGAGGAACGGAAGGAACTTGCTATGAGAGCATTTCATATATCATCACATTACGATACGGCTATCTTTAATTATTTTAATAAAGATTCAGAATTCAGGGCTTTCAAACAAAGTGTTTTTCCGGCCAAAGCATTGCGATACGGAGAAAATCCCCATCAAAAGGGAATATTTTATGGAAATTTCGACGAACTTTTCGAACAGCTTCATGGAAAGGAAATATCCTACAATAATTTACTCGATATTGAAGCTGCCATTTATCTGATAGATGAATTCGACGAGACCACTTTTGCGATTCTGAAACATAATAATGCCTGCGGAATAGCATCGCGACCCAAACTGGTCGATGCCTACCTCGATGCACTGGCAGGCGATCCTGTTTCGGCATATGGTGGGATACTTATTACAAACCAGGCAATCGATAAGGCTACAGCTGAGGAAATTGATAAGCTTTTCTGCGAAGTGGTGATAGCTCCTTCCTATGCCGATAGCGCGCTGGAAAAATTAAAATCGAAGAAGAACCGCATTATCCTGATCCGGAAAGAAGTTAATTTTCCTGTAAAGCAATTTCGCACATTGCTAACCGGAGTACTTGAACAAGATCGCGATATTTCTATGGAAAATAGAAAAGAAATGAAGCCGGCCACCAAACGCCTTCCTACTGATAAGGAACTTACCGATTTGGAATTTGCCCTCAAGGTAGTAAAACATAGCAAATCGAATACGATTGTTCTGGCCAAGAATAAACAACTTATGGCTAGTGGTGTAGGACAAACTTCACGAGTCGATGCACTACGGCAAGCAATTGATAAGGCCAGGAACTTCAAATTCGATCTAACAGAGGGTGTAATGGCTTCCGATGCCTTTTTTCCCTTCCCCGATTGTGTAGAGATAGCTCATGAAGCAGGAATAACGGCTGTGGTACAACCCGGAGGTTCGATTCGTGATAAGGATTCGATCGATTTTTGTAATGCACATAATATGGCTATGGTATTAACAGGTGTACGTCATTTTAAGCATTAATATTTCTTTGTATTTTTATCATCGGTTACTGAAACGGATTTTTTCAGAACTTATATAAAGGATATAAAACCAGTGGAAATAAATTTTATCATGAAATGTTAATTTCTTGTTCGCAAGGGTAAACTTCATATTTATTTTCTTCTTAGTTTTATACCACTAAAGTGTTCTAATATTCATAATACGAGCAAATGGGATTGTTTTCTTTTTTAACGCAGGAAATTGCAATCGACCTTGGAACTGCGAATACCATAATAATTCACAACGATAAAGTAGTTGTAGATGAACCTTCGATAGTTGCCATCGATCAATCAACCGGCAAGCTTATTGCCATTGGTGAACAGGCGAGACAGATGCACGGAAAAACACACGAAAACATTAAAACAATCCGCCCCTTGCGCGATGGTGTAATTGCCGATTTTAATGCTGCTGAATTGATGATTCGAGGGATGATTAAAATGATAAATCCTCGTCAGAAGTTTTTTACACCGACCTTGCGAATGGTGGTTTGCATTCCATCGGGGAGTACCGAAGTAGAAATCCGTGCAGTACGTGATTCGTCGGAGCATGCAGGAGGACGTGATGTATATATGATTTACGAACCCATGGCGGCAGCAATTGGTATAGGGATTGATGTGGAAGCCCCCGAGGGAAGCATGGTGGTGGATATTGGTGGAGGTACTACCGAAATTGCAGTAATTGCATTAGGCGGTATTGTTTGCAACCAGTCGATACGAATTGCGGGCGATGGTTTTACTGCCGACATCCAGGCTTATATGCGGCATCAGCATAATATAAAAATTGGGGAACGCACTGCAGAAGAAATTAAAATACAGGTCGGTTCGGCACTTCCCGATCTGGATAATCCGCCACCTGATTATAATGTTCGGGGCCCTAATTTAATGACAGCTATGCCCATAGATATTCCCATTTCATACCAGGAAATAGCCCATTGTCTCGACAAATCGTTGTCGAAAGTTGAATCGGCTATTGTTTCTGTGCTCGAACAAACACCTCCCGAACTGTATGCCGACATAGTTAACCGTGGAATTTATCTTGCAGGCGGAGGTTCATTGCTCCGTGGTCTCGATAAAAGATTAACCGATAAAATCAACATCCCGTTCCATATTGCCGAAGATCCGCTTCATGCTATTGCACGAGGTACGGGAATAGGATTAAAAAACATAGATAAGTTTTCGTTTTTACTGCGCTAAAAGATCAACCTGAAAAATGAGAAACCTGCTACGGTTAATTATCAGGTATCATAACATAATACTTTTTGTTATACTTGAAGTAGTTGCTTTCCTGCTTCTGGCTAATTTCAGCATCTATCAGAGAGCCCGGATCTTTCGTCTTAAACATGCTGTTATCGGTAAATTAGAAAAACGCTTCGATAGGGTTTCAGCCTACTTTTCACTTTCTGAGGAGAATAAAACCCTGTCTGAGGAAAATATCGACTTATACAATAGGCTTCCTGCATCGTATTTCAATCCTTTTTCTGATCGATTGACTGATACTTCCTCTGATAAGCGATATATTTTTCTGAGAGCCAGAGTTATTAATAATTCGACCAATAAACAATATAATTTTATTACCCTTGATAAAGGAAGCAGACATGGTATTGAACCTGATATAGCTGTTATTTGTAGCGACGGACTTGTGGGCGTGGTTAAAGAAACTACTGAAAACTTTTCAACGGTTCTGTCGGTTCTAAATCGCGAATTTCATCCAAATGCCATGATTAAACGTAATGGTTACTTTGGTTATATTGAGTGGACAGGGAGGCATTATAAAAGAGTGATTCTGAACGAAATTCCGTTGCATGCCGATGTCAGAGTAGGTGATACCATAATTACGAGCGGTTATTCGGCAATAATACCAAAGGGGATCCTTATTGGAACTGTTAAGGATTTTAAACCTGAAAAAGGCATTTTTTATAAAATTACCATAGAGTTATCGACCGACTTTAAAAAACTAGCCGATGTAACGCTGGTAAAAAACCTGATGCGTGAGGAACAAATCGAACTTGAAGCCCAATTAGAGAATGATTGAAATACTGCCACGGAATATAATTCGTTTTCTGGCCTTATTACTGGTACAGATTTTAATATTTAACAATATTGAAATTGGCGGTTATATTATTCCTTATATCTATATTCTCTTTATAATACTTCTTCCATTTGAAACTCCGGCATGGATTACCCTGATATTAGCCTTCATTCTTGGCTTACTGGTCGATATTTTCTGCGAAACCCTTGGTATGCACACATCGGCTACTGTATTTATGGCATTTTTACGACCCTATATTCTTTCGTACTTTGCTCCGCGCGACGGTTATGAGTCAGGATCATATCCCAGGGTTTTCTATTATGGCCTGCCCTGGTTTATAAAGTATGCTTTACTTATGGTATTAGCACATCATTTATTTCTCTTCTATGTTGAAATGTTTAAGTTACAGGATTTTTTTACTACCTTACTTCGTGTGATACTGAGTACCCTTTTTTCGACAACTATTATAGTACTTAGTCAGTTTTTTGTTTTCAGAAAATGATTCATGGAGCAGTATACTAACAGGAAGTATATCATTGGTGTAATTATCTTATTGATTGGATTTGTATTTTCCATCAGGCTGTTTTCCCTCCAGGTAATTAATTCATCCTACAAATTATCGGCCGAAAGTAATACACGGAGAATGGAAATTGTGTACCCGGCCCGAGGCTTAATTTATGACCGTAATGGTGTATTACTGGCGCATAATTTACCATCATACGATCTTAAAATAGCTCCTTACGAATTAGAAGCTTTCGATTCGACTAATTTATGTGAAATTCTGGACATCGATATTGAAACCTTACGAAAAGGAATAAAACGAGTATTGAATAATCCTGCTGAACGATTCAATCCCTTTATCAAACAACTATCGCCTGAAACTTTCGGGATACTGAAAGAAAGGCAATTCATGTTTCCGGGTTTTTATTTTAGCACGCGTACATTACGTAAATACGAAAGAGAGATTGCAGCGCATCTTCTGGGTTATGTCGGAGAAGTTGATTCGAATTTGATTATGCAGCAACCTTACTATGAATTAGGCGATTATTATGGTGTAAGTGGCATCGAATATACATACGAGGAATATCTGAGAGGAGAAAAAGGAAGAAAATATAAGCTGATCGATGTTCATGGACGTGAACAGGGATCGTATAAAGACGGAAGATTTGACACCGATGCCGAATTAGGAAGAAATATTACTATTACGATCGACGCCGATCTGCAGGAATATGGTGAATTATTGATGCGGAATTACAAAGGCAGTATTGTAGCCATTGAACCTAAAACAGGTGAAGTATTGGTATTTGTATCGGCTCCTACCTATAATCCTTCGCTTCTTGTAGGTCGTCAACGAGAAGCAAATTACAACATTCTGAAAGAAGACACCCTGAAACCACTCTTTAATCACGCCATTCAGGCTCTGTATCCTCCAGGATCCACTTTTAAACCTGTTAATGCATTAATAGCTCTTCAGGAAAACTCGGTTACTGCGAAAACAACCTATTACTGCGATCTGGGATATTATGCCCGGGGAGTTACGGTTGCCTGTCATAATCATCCCTCACCACTCGATCTGGTACATGCTATTCAGCATTCCTGTAATGCCTATTTTTGCAATCTTTACAGGATGACTCTGGAAGACAAGGATTTCAATTCGGTAGAAGAAGCCTATACTGCCTGGAGGAATCATCTGCTTGCCTTTGGTTTCGGTGAGCGTCTTGGTATTGATCTTCCGTACGAAAAGGGAGGTTTTATACCTAAACCTTCGTATTACGACCGTTATTATGGAGCGGGCCGGTGGAAAGCGCTGACAATAATTTCTATGGCCATAGGTCAGGGAGAGGTTCTTACAACACCGTTACAGAATGCTAATTATGTTACAACTATAGCCAATAAGGGATTTTACTATACACCTCATGTAGTTAAGGCTATCGAAGGAATTGACACGCTTAACCGAAAGTTCACAATACCCCATTCTACAGGAATTGATACTACATATTATAACCTTATAATTGAAGGCATGGAAAAAGCCGTTAATTCACCCGGCGGAACGGCTACATGGATAGGGCATCGTGATATTATTATATGCGGAAAAACCGGTACGGCAGAAAATCCTCATGGTAAAGATCATTCGGTTTTCATTGCTTTTGCACCGAAAGACGATCCTCAAATCGCTATTTCTGTATACGTTGAACATGGCGAGTGGGGCGCTACCTATGCAGCCCCGGTTGCCAGCCTTATAATCGAAAAATACCTAACCGGTACGATTGCTCCTTACCGGAAATGGATTGAAAACAGAATGCTGCAAAGTAACTTATTACATGAGGAGTGAAATCATCATTATTTAGAAAATTAATGTATGAAGCGTAAAGCACATGAATAATTAATGAAAACATAAATACCAGGTTGGTGAGGGTTCACCGAACACCAATAACGAATATTAACCGTATGAGGCAACAAATACCCCCAACCAACATTTTATAATCTAATCAACAAATAACTGATTACTTAAATTTGAAATTGTTCAAGTGAAACGACAAATTAATCTCATATCAAACATCGACTGGCTATCTGTAACATTATACCTGATTATTGTAATTTTTGGCTGGCTTAATGTTTTCGCTGTTAATTATAATCCGGATGAGGGTTCGTTTTTTAGTCTGAATCACAGATATACCATGCAGCTTTTATGGATTCTGATTTCCTGGCTTTTCATAATTTTTATTTTTGTTATCGATAGCCGCTTCTTTTCATTTGTTGCTTACCCGGCATATGCTTTGGGGATTTTTCTACTACTAGTTGTATTAATAATCGGAACTGTTATTCACAGCTCCAGATCATGGATTGTATTAGGGCCTATCAGTATTCAACCTTCAGAGTTAGCTAAAGTATTGACTATTTTAGCATTAGCTAAGTACTTATCGGGGTATAATTTTAAAATTACACGGATAAAAAATATTTTTATTTCGCTACTCATTGTTTTTATTCCTCCTATGCTGATAATGCTTCAGCCCGATTTCGGATCTACCCTGGTTTATGGAGCTCTGCTTATAGTATTATACCGTGAAGGACTACCGGGTGGTATACTTCTCTTTTTGTTGGTTTTGGCTGTTATTTTTTTATTAACACTCGTTGTATCTCAATTTACTGTAATCCTGATATTACTTACTGCCGCTACCATTGTATATTCAATTATTAAAAAGAAGGTAATACCCTCAATCATAGTGGCACTTTTTGCAGCATTTTTAACTGCAATTTTTACTATTCTTATCGTGTTTGAATTATATCCACGCGATAAGTATCTGGTTTTAGTGAGCATTACAGGGATTATATGCGTTGCTTCACTCATTTATGCGGCCAAATCCAAATCAAGGGAAGTATTTCTAATAGTATTTATACTAATTGCTGCAATAGGTTTTACCTACTCAGTCGATTATGTTTTTAACAATATTATGAAGGAACATCAGCGACACCGGATTAATGTTATGCTGGGACTCGAATCCGATCCATACGGTTACGAATATAATGTGAGGCAATCGAAAATAGCCATTGGCTCGGGAGGATTTACCGGCAAAGGTTTTATGCAGGGTACACAAACCAAATTTCGTTTTGTGCCGGAGCAAAGTACCGATTTTATATTCTGTACAGTAGGCGAGGAGTGGGGTTTTCTCGGATCGGTCGGACTAATAATTGTATATATCGGGCTGCTAATGCGCTTAGTAATACTTGCTGAGAGGCAACGTTCGAAATTTAGCCGGATTTATGGCTATGGAGTGCTTTCTATTCTTTTCTTTCATTTTGCAGTAAATATTGGAATGACTATAGGATTATTCCCAGTTATAGGAATTCCATTACCGTTTTTAAGTTATGGAGGATCATCCCTACTTACTTTTACCATTATGCTGTTTATTTTCATCCGGCTCGATGCAAGTCGAAAAACATATTTACTATAATTTCAGCAAATAATGGCGTTAGAAGTAGAATCCATGAATATAAATAAAACAACCAAAAAGTTTTTTAAGGTACGCAGTCTTATAGTTGGTGAAGAAGAATTCCTGAAGGATATGCTGTATGAAGCCATTTTTCTGCCCGCTCCGCAGAAGAGCCAGTTATCAAAAGATATCATTTTTCATCCCGATTTGCTTATCTACTAAGTAGAATGGGGACGCATCGGAGATATAGCTTTGGTTGCAGAACATAAAGTCGAAAAAAAACTGTTGGGTTGTGCATGGGGAAGATTATTTACCTCCGAAAAGAAAGGATTTGGATTTGTAAGTGAATGTATTCCTGAAATATCCGTAGCTGTTATACCCGGTTTTAAAAATAAAGGAATTGGAACAAAGTTGATAAAGGGAATTCTTGACGACTATTCCAATAGCGGTTTTAAAACACTGTCGTTAAGTGTGAGTAAAAAGAATCCGAGTATCAGCCTGTATCATCGTTTAGGTTTTAAGGTTCATTGCGAAAATGAAAACGATTACATCATGATTATTGATCTCGCTGGAAATCTATAATAAACAACTATAAAAAGGTAGAATTTAAAATAACCTAGGAAGTTTTCTATAGCTACTATTCATCCAAAATCGAGTTGTCTTTCAATAGAATAGTAATACCATGCTTTCGCACAACATATCGGATAATATCGGGAAAGTATGTAAGAAACTCGCTCTGAAGCTGCACATAATACTTACGGATTACTTCACGGGCAAAATCGGTATAGTCGGGTAGCGTAGTTCGCATCGACATACGAATGAGTACACTAATTATACCTTCAATCGAGCGGTATATATTAATCCAATCGTTTTTGATAAAGGAAGGAAGAAAAAACTGTACCCTATCCGGTAAGATATTATAATTGTATTTCAGGCAGTCGAACAGGTTATCCTTAAAATCTTCCAGCGACTGAGGAGAAAATCGATCCCAATTTACTACCAGGAAATGATCGTACAGTATGTCAATTATTATGCCTGCATACTTGTGATAACGTGGAGCAAAGTAACTCATACTCTGATGAACTATTTTATGTCTGTCGGTGAATGAATCGATTCTACGGTGAAGTAGAATTCCTTTCTTAACATTGGGCGAATACAAGTTGTAATCTTTTCCCTTAACGTAATCCCCAATAAAATTTCCGATAATTATTTCGTCATCGTTACCTGATAGAAATATGTGGGCCAGATAATTCATATATTGGTCTGTCTTTTCTATACTATAAAGTTACTGGCAGCCGGGTATATTATTTCAATCGGGCCCTGATTTTTTTTGTTTCTTCTTCAAAACCAGGTTTCGCAAGAAGAGAAAACATGTTCTTTTTGTATGCCTCCACTCCGGGCTGGTTGAAAGGATTGACGCCAAGCAAATATCCGCTTATACCACAAGCCTTTTCGAAGAAGTATATCAATTGTCCGAGATAGTATTCGTTTATTTCGGGGATTTCGATACGGATATTTGGTACTCCGCCATCGACATGTGCAAGTATAGTACCGAGTTCGGCCATCTTATTAATCGAATCTATATTTTTGCCACCAAGGTAATTCAGGCCATCAAGATTTTCTTTATCCGATGGCAATATGAGTTTGTTATGTGGATGGGCAACAGAAATTACAGTTTCGAAAAGTATGCGTTCACCTTCCTGAATGTATTGTCCCATGGAATGCAGATCGGCAGTAAGATCGATGCTGGCAGGAAAAATACCTTTACCTTCTTTACCCTCACTCTCTCCATACAACTGCTTCCACCATTCGGCAAGGTAATGTAGTTTTTTGTTGTAATTGGCGAGGATTTCAATTTTCTTTCCCATTTGATAGAGTAAATATCTTATTGCTGCATATTGCGCAGCAGGATTGTTTTCAAATGCCGATTCGAATGAACACCTATTCTCCATTACAGCAGCACCTTTTACCAGAGATCTGATATCGATACCGCCGATTGCCAGCGGAATAAGTCCAACCGGAGTTAAAACAGAATATCGACCACCAATATCATCCGGAATAACATAAGTTTTGTATCTTTTCTGATTAGCAAGTGATCGTAAAGCACCTTTCGACTTATCGGTAACGGCAACGATCAACTCTTTTGCTTTTTCTTCTCCGACCTTCTTTTCAAGATGTGTTTTTAAAATCCGGAAGGCAATTGCCGGTTCGGTGGTTGTTCCCGATTTGGAAATTACCACCAAGGCGTAACGTTTTTGATCGAGTAATTCGAGTAATTCACTCAGATAATCCTCGCCGATATTCTGTCCTGCAAAAAATATGTATGGAAAGCCTGAAGTATTTTTAAATGCCTCAAAAGTATCTAAAGTTGCTTCCATAATAGCTCTGCCACCAAGATATGAACCTCCAATACCAATAACTACAACTATATCGACTTCTTTTTGGATTTTATGTATGGTTTTATCGATATCATCGAGTTCAGCTTCACTAATGGATGAAGGCAAATTAACCCACCCAAGAAAATCAGATCCTCTGCCGGTTTTATTATGTAAAGTTTTATTAGCGCTTTCGCAATTGTTCTTAAGCTTTAATATCTTCTCTTTTGAAATAAAATTGTAAACGTTGCTGATATCAAGTTTCAATTCGTTCATAAATAGTTATTTTGCGTTTCTTACTTTAGTTTTTCTTCAAGAAGTTTAATTTCGATAGCCGGAGCTATTTTACCATGTAAAATATTAAACACGGCGTTCACTATTGGCATATTTACCTTATATTTTTCGTTGATTTCTTTGATACAACTCACAGAATACGATCCTTCTGCCACCATATTCATTTCCAATAATGCCGATCGTACCGAGTAACCCTTACCAATCATTGTTCCCAGCGTACGGTTCCTGCTAAACTGAGAGTAAGTAGTAACCAATAGGTCGCCAAGGTATGGCGAACTGTTGATCTTTCTTTTACTTTTATAGGTTTTATCAAGAAATCTTTTAATCTCCTGATGTGCATTTGAAACCAATACAGCCTGGAAATTATCGCCATATCCCAAACCATGACATATTCCCGCACCAATGGCAACAATGTTTTTCAGAACAGCAGCATATTCCGTTCCGTAAATATCGGTCGATATTTTTGTCCTAACATAGTGACAGCTGATTACTTGAGCAATATACCTGGCATCTTTTTTATTCTTGGACGATATGGTAAGGTACGATAATCGTTCTAGGGCAATTTCCTCAGCATGGCAGGGCCCGGATATGATTGCAACTGCACTGAACGGAACATTGAAAATCTGGTTAAGATATTCTGCTACGGTGAGGTTATGACCCGGAATAATACCTTTAACTGCCGATACTATAAATTTATTGTCGAGTAATCCCTTACATTCTGCAAGTGATTCTTCGAGAAAAGGGGCAGGTATTGCTAACACAATAAGGTCTGAACGCTGGATTGCCTCTTTGATATCGGAAAAGAAAGTAATTTTCGAAGTATTGAATAATACGGAAGTAAGATACTTGGGATTGTGCCTGTATTTAGTGATGAATTTAATATCCTCGTTGTGGCGTATGAACCAATTTAAATGCGAAACATTATTCAATAGCAACTTAACTAAGGCTGTTGCCCAACTTCCGCTTCCAAGCACTGCAATGTGAGTATAGGTATTCATTAGGTCATTTGCTTCGATGAGGCAAAGTTAACATTCTTGCTAAATTCCGATATTGTAATTGTTTTATATCCCTTGTGAATTAAATCACGCTGCTGGTGGAATATAATATCCATCCTTTTCAGTTTTTATTATTATGGCTATATGAGGCTAATATTTATCTTTGTTCTTTAGTATTTGCACTTAACAATAAGGAAAATTGTTAAAAAGACCGTCAGTTTACATTATTCTGGTTATTATCCTTTTTTTCTCGGGTTGCTATAAAGAATATTTTATTTATCCCGATCCGAGTACTGGTGATTTTAACTTCATGGTTACCATTGAACAAGAAGAATTGATATATAATTCAAGGGGCATACGGCATTCTATTGATGATCCGTTACCTACTCTTTATTTTGAAAATGAAATCTATGGAGTAGATCGTTTCCGGCTACGGGGAGAGAGTTCATTAAATTTCAGACGTAAGAGTTTTTCTGTAAATCTTGATGATAATATTACACTTTTTGTTGAAGGTGAAGGAAGGGCAAGAGAGTTTGAAGAATTTAAGCTTATTTCTCTTGTATTTGATTACACCTATATAGAAAATTGTATTGCCATCGGATTGTTTCATATAATCGACCAGTGGCCTGTTCATAGCTTTTATACCGAAGTTAAGTTGAATAATAATACTCAGGGAGTATATCTTTTTATCGAAGATCCGGAAGAGTATTTTCTCTATGAACAAAATGCCGATTTTATCTTACGGCGTAACTACAATCATTCAATAGAGGATTACCAGATAAATGCACTACAAACCGATAGTTCGGAACAATACTATATCGACAGATTCAATTCAATTTATTCTTTAATTAAAAATTACTCAGGTAAAGCCCTTTACGATAGCCTGATGAACCTGGTTGATTTACCTCAGTATTTCGCTAAAATTGCAATTGATATGCTGGTTAAGAATGGCGATTATACCGATGAAGTCTTTTTTTATACTAAAAACTCACGTGATAAAGAGATATTTGGAATTCATCCATGGGACTATGACGATTTATTTGCTGATTTGCCCCATGAGGTTGGTAGAATATGGGGACCTGGTACAGTATTCGGATCACGGATTTATTACTCAATGGATGATATTATAAATGATGTAGGAAATAAGCTGTTGTTTTCCATTGAGGATGATCTGGATTATAAAATTGCCATCGACGATTATTTATATCAGCGATATCTTGAAGTGCTTGGAGATGTACTTACGATCATTGATGAAGCGGCTTTGGAAGATATAATTAGAAATACGAAAAACCAATTGCAACCGTTTTATGACGATGATGAAATAATCTCGCAGTCGCAGTATGACCGGGATGAAACAAACCAACAACTTTTTGACAACAATCTGGCTGAGAAGCAACAATTCCTGATTGAGCGCCGGGCTTGGATATTAAATGAACTGGCAACTCAAAAAAAATGATACCATGAGATATACATATTTTTTCATATTAACATTGATTCTGCTTAATGGATGTGAAAAATCTAAAAAACCTCCAGAAGGCTGTGATAATGACAGTAGATTATTAAGCGAACTGAAAACCAGAACCAATCATTATCTTCCTTTCACTTTATGTAACGATATAAATGAGGAGTTTGAACAAATTCTTCTTAATAGAGAAGAAATAGACCTTGATTTCAGGAATCAGTTAATGTTTGAGACGTCAGGATTTTATGAACTTATTCTTAACTATAAGGATACTGATAAAGAAAATGATACCCTGTTATTTACGCTTATTACCGAAGAACGTGAACCTGCCGAGTGGGGTATCGAGGCATGGATACCGGCCCCTGTAATAACTGAACCTATTCCACAATGTAATATAATGAGTATTTATCCCCGACAATATGTTAATGGAATGGGTATTCCGTTTATTTTTTATTTAATGGATAACGGTTCACCTGTTGAAGGCTATTATTTGGCCAGTTCTTTAGCATCTGGTGAAGATTTCAATATAAAACACGGAGTAGGCTCCATAATGCTGGTCGAGGATATAATTGACGAGGCACAAGAATTTACTATAGGAGATGAAGAACTTACTTTAAATATTTCAAATGTGGAAGAAATAACTCTTACTTTAAGCGGAGAGATATTAGAAAATACAACAATACCTGAAAATACCATTGTACGGGTAACCGGCGATCTTACCATTTCAGGCAATGCTTCTCTAACTATTAATGATGGTGTAGTTCTTCTGATTGATGAGGCTATAAATATTCGTAACGATGGTCCTATTACTATAAATGGGACTGAGGAAAATCCTGTACTCGTAACATGTACACAAAAAGAGAAATACTGGGGAGGATTTATTTCGGAAGACCATAATAGCGTAATTAATGCCAGCTATACTATATTTTGTCAAAGTGGTTATCATCATACAGGAGATTATGCAAATTGGGGTCATGCAAAAAGGCAGGCTCTTTTCTATACTCATAATTCAGAACTTAACCTGAATCATTGTTACATGATCGATCATATTGGTCAGATATTTTATCCAATCAGCTCAACTCTTAATCTGGAGTCGATATTAGTTCAACGAGTAAAAACAAGCGGACAGTTAAATTATACCCATACCGATATCACAAACAGTATCTTCACCGATTTCCCAGACGATTCTCAGGAATATAGGGATGAGGATAATGATGCATTATATATAAATGCTTCTGATGTGACAATTGATAACTGCATCTTTATGTTTGCCAAGGACGATGGTATCGATTCGGGTGCTGACGAGGGTGGTACAGTAACGGTTACAAATACACGATTTGAAGCATGCTTTCACGAAGGTGCTGCCCTTTCGAGTAAAAACGAAGTAACAAAAAACCATATCTTTCAAAATTGTATTTTTTTTAATTGCGGACAGGGGCTGGAGCTCGGATACAGTTCGCCAAACCATGTTGTAACAGCAGAAAACTGTCGGTTTATTGAAAATTACATCGGAATTCGATATGGCGATAATTACGACTGGTCATCGGTTCTGGGACATATGTATATCAGAAATTCTCAAAGCTTGTATAATGGTAAGGACGTGTGGAATATGGTAAGAAATTTATGGGCACCCAGGCTTGAGAATATGCACTTTGAGAATGTACAGGTTTCATCATTTGTTGAACAGTATCCTGAATTGGAAGTAATTGGCAATTGATATATTACTATTATGAAATGTTTTCATTATACTCTTATCCTTCTTCTGTTGACATATAGAAATACTGATGCCCAGGAGATGAAAGTGATCGGAGATTTTCGATTAATTACTGAACTTGGAATTGAAAAATCGCTTTTTAAAAATTGGGAAATAGGTGCTGAAACTACGCTTAAGCTCGAAAAGAATGCATCACGAATTGATGAGCTTGACTTCGATATGGATATAGGGTACTCGCC
>CAYMQP010000019.1:18676-23514 GCA_964392505.1 uncultured Bacteroidales bacterium | reverse complement strand
TTTAGTGTAAAGCATGTGCTTATAACTTTGTAAACTATGTGCTTTAACGAACATTAATTTATATATAATCTTGTGACAAAGAATAATTTGGTTTGCAGTTTTATAGTTATGGGATTTGTTCTTCTTCAAACAAGCTGCAGTGAAAAAGATCCCGAATCTTATCTGAGACATGACAATGCAAGTAAATTAAATATTCCGGTATCTGGAAGCATGCAGAATCCAGCATTTTCTCCAGATGGGAAGGCAATTGTCTTTACACGATATAGAAATGGATATAATCAGGAACCGGCAGATATCATGATTATAAATTTGGAGACTGGGAAATTAGATACGTTAGTTATGGATGGTAGTGCAAATGTTAACCTTCCAGGTTCATGCTGGAATTCACAGAATAAAAGTATTATATTTTCATCCTCGAGAGAACCGCATGATGAGATATATATCATAGATGATGATGGGAAACCAGGTGATGAGATACAAATAACAGAAAGGTCAGATTATATGGCATATGAACCCACATTCTCTCCCGATGGAGCATGGATTGTTTTTGAATCTCATCCTGTTGATGTTGAAAATCAGGGAGTGATTATGAAATATAAATTGGATCACAGCATAACCTATCAGGCATTAACGAATGCCGTTGATGACTGCCGACAACCCAACTGGTCACCTGCAGGAAATTATATATTGTTCCAAAAACGCGAACACAGAAAATGGGATATATGGATAATGAGAATTGATGGAAGTAATAAAATGAAGATCACATCTGGTGCCGGAGATAAGACAGATGCTTGTTTTACAAGTGATGGCAAGTATATTATTTATAGTTGTGATTCGGATTTGGAATTTGCTAATATATACAAAGTTTCGACTGAAGGAGGAGATCCAGAAAGATTAACAAATTATGAAGGATATGATGGAGCACCCTCTATTTCATTTGATGGGAGCAAACTTGCATTCGAATCCTATGGTGGCGATCCTGATAACTCTGACGGAACAAGCATTTTTATTTTAGAAATTGAAAATTAACTATTGCCAACAAGGGGTAACAAGCATTAAGCAATGCGCCCCTTACCAAGATAATATCGCAAGTAGCATATGTATTTTATTAATGTCTTTAAAATACCGCGATACTTTAACAGTTAAAACACGGGGCTTGCCCTTTGTTGACATGAACGTAGAAATATTTAACTTGTAACGCTGAACAACGTGTTGTGGTGTACTTGCTCAACGCATACTACCCCTGACCATTGGCAGTCATTCTTAGGAATATGTACAAGATCAAAGACTCAATAATATTGGTCTCATGTATAAATTATAAACTTTAACAAATGAGAACATTGTGTAAAATCCAACCGATTTTTTTATTCTTAATTATTGGTATAAACGTAATACAGTCTCAAACAATAGAGAATGACCTTGACCAAGTTGAATTAATAAAGCAATTTATTGGAAGTTGGACAAGTGAATATCAAAAAGACACATTTCTATATGTTGTGAATACACCGTTCGGTATAGGTATGGTATCTAATAGTCATATTGTTACTAAAGGTGAAACACTAGATTCTATTATACAATTATCTGGATACGACAAATTGAATGATAGGTATATCATGACAGAACTTGTTAAATCTTCTTCAGTTCTTGAAATTTGCTATGTAAAGTTCATATCAAGTACTGAGGGTGAATTGTTAGTTACAAATACTGAAAATGCAAAATTTAAATGGAGATTTGAATTTAAAAATCCCGATTTGATTATACAACAAGCAATATTAGATGATAAAGTAGTAAAAGAAGTTTCGCTTAATCGTGTGATAAGTGATCAGTAAAACAATTCAATAAAATAAAAACATACGAACAGTTTAAACAGCATATAAGCAATCCCGCCTTCAGACGGGACTTTCCAAATTGCGGGAACGTTATCAGCAAAGCTAAACGAACACTCAGCCCGACAAGTCACATAACCAATTGCAAGACATTGTAAACAAATTAAAATAATACATGTTTATTTGTCGTATTGAAGCTTTAATATAAGAGCCTATTCAAAAAAGGTAATGTGAAAGTATGAACAATATTAAAAGCAATAAAAAGGAGTTGTCACCAGAACAACGTGAAGAATTACTTAGAGCATTGAAAGCCCGTTTTGAAAAAAACATGAACCACCATAAAGATCTTGAATGGGCCAAACTACAAGCAAGGCTGGAAGCTAATAATGAAAAGCTGTGGTCGCTCAATGAAATGGAAAGAACTGGCGGTGAACCAGATGTTGTTGGTCATGATCAAACGACGGGAGAATACATTTATTACGATTGTTCAGCGGAAAGTCCTAAAGGCCGCAGAAGTCTTTGTTACGATCGCGAAGCGTTGGAATCAAGGAAAGAACATAAACCGGAAGATAGCGTTATTGATATGGCTGCCGCCATGGGCATTGAACTTTTAACTGAAGATCAATATAGGGAGTTACAGAAACTTGAAAATTTCGATACGAAAACATCGAGCTGGGTGAAAACACCTTCTGAGATTAGGAAACTCGGGGGTGCTATCTTTTGTGATCGTCGCTACGATACTGTTTTCGTATATCACAACGGTGCAGAATCTTATTATGCTGCAAGGGGTTTCCGTGGTTTACTAAGGATTTGAATTTTGTGCCTACAGCTAAACCTGTAGGTTTGAATTTAAGATCGGATCACCTGAAAAAGAATTTGCTAAAAGAATTGGACGGTATGACAAATGAATAACCAAAGCCAGTTGCCGACACTCGCAATAGTTAATTGCCATTGTAATGCCCGTATTAAGGTTTTAGCTCTTATCAAAGTATGTTGTAGCTTAATAAAGAAGTGCTTTGAAATCGGCAACTAAACATAGTGTAAACTTCGCTATTTATCGTGCTATTAGGAATAAATTAAATAAATCAGATTATGATAAAAATAATTAATTTATCAATAGTGTTACTTGTTATTCTATGCAGTTTGAGAATTGATGCTCAAATGAATAAAATATGGGAAACCGGAGAGAATTTTAAAGCTCCTGAATCAGTTGTTTATGAACAAAAAAGAGGGGTATTATATGTTTCAAATTATACAAGAAAAATGAGAGATGGATTGTCATATGGAGACTGTTCTGTTTCAAAAGTTAATAAAAATGGAGAGATAATAAATTTTAACTGGATTTCGAACTTGACCTCTCCAACAGGATTATATTTATTTGAGGACAATTTATACATTGTTGAGCGATTTGGAATAGTAGAATATGATTTGAATCTGGATAAGATAAATAATAGATTTCGTATTAGCCAAGCATCACTTCTTAATGATGTTACAGTTGATATGGATAGTAATATTTATGTAACTGATAGCTACGAAAAAACGATTTATAGGATTAAAAATGGAGAAGTCATAAAATGGATGGATACTTCTGCGATTGCTTATCCGAATGGGATTGAATACGATGACGGAAATTTAATTATAGGAGTAAATGGGGATAATTATTTGAAATCAATAGATATTAAGACAAAGGAGATTCATAATATTGCTTTTCTGGGTGAAGGTTTAATTGATGGGATTAAAAAATGTGATGAAGGGTATCTTGTTTCGCTTTATTATGGAATTCTTCTCATGGTTAACCACAATGGAAGAGTAACTGAATTATTGAACACAAAAGAACAAGATATACCTTGCGCAGATTTTGAATATATTGAGAATGAAAAAATGGTGATTATTCCAACGTTATGGAAAAATAAATTATATGGATATAAATATGATCCAAAATAATGCAACTCAGCATATAATTTTTGTAATCGAAATAGCTAGAAATCTCAGGTCATAAAAGTTTTTGGTTGAGTGCATTTCAGCAATTTTTTCAATGCAGTTTCAACTGCTGGTACTCCTGTTAAAAAGAAGAAGTACATATTTGAATGTAGCTTACAAAATTCAACCGATAACGTGGTAGAGCTTTTAGCGATTGGTATTACTCAGATACTTATTAAGAAATATTATAGCATAATATGAAAAGCAATTAGTTAAAAGATTGGATTAAACCTAAATATTATTATATGGATAAGCTTAATATTTTATGGACAACAGATAATAAAGATACAGTGTTCAATATGTTGGCAATGTATGCTATCAACTCAAAAATTAATAATTGGTGGCAAAATGTAAATGTGATTATATGGGGTGCATCAGCAAAACTTATTGGGAATGATGTACAAGTACAAACAGAGATAAAAGAGATGATTAATCAAGGAGTGACAATAGAAGCATGCAAGGATTGTTGTGACAATTTTAATGTCACTAATAATTTAATCGAACTTGGTATAAATGTCAGATATATGGGTGAACCTCTGACAGAGTATATAAAAACCGGACAGAAAATTTTGACAATATAAAAATGCAACTAAAGCTAACAAGCGGTAACAAAACATTAGGTAACATTATCTTAGTAGCCAATAATAATTTTCTTTTATAATTCTTCCTGTTGGTAGCAGATATCTATATTTTTAACAATTCATTGATCCTGGCAATGAGTTCCTGGACTTCTTCACGCTTGTCTACAAACACAACATTAGGAAACATTTTTTCATCTTCAATAGCTGAACGAAAATTCACACCTATTTGTTGTGCCATACCCGAATACATAATTATTGGAATATCGTTCATATTGGCTTCTTTTCTAAAATCATTAAGCATCCCGTAACCTTCCAAATCATAATCCATCATGATATCAAGAATTATTAAATCTGGGTTTTCAGAAGAACAGAGTTTAATACCATCTGTTTTATTTGAAGCTGTTTTAACAATAAATCCCTGATCCTCGAGAATAACCTTCAGCGACCTGAG
>CAYMQP010000019.1:6519-18666 GCA_964392505.1 uncultured Bacteroidales bacterium | reverse complement strand
CATCAATGATTAGTAATTTTTTATTTTCCATAGCTTTGTTTATTCGGTATTATTAAATCGATTGTTCTATTAAAACCATTTAGGCAGAGTTTTTTTCTTATCATATTGATGTAGTGGTATTCGTAAAGTGATTTTTGTCCCTGTATTTAATTCACTTTCAATGCTGATTTTCCCGTGATGTTTATCAATGACCTGCTTTACCAAAGAAAGCCCGAAACCTGAACTCGTTTTCTCTGCTCTTCTCACATTACTTGCTCTGTAAAATTCATTTAAAATTAGTTTTTGTTCGTTCTTCGGAATACCTATACCCCTATCAATGACTTCAATAAGAAAAAAATCCTTATACTTACGGGCATTAATATCGATCGGACTCTCCGCAGGAGAATATTTTATCGCATTCGATATCACATTATATAATGCTTCTTCAATCGATAATTGATTTCCAAATATTATTTCAGCCTCATCTGTAATGTTTGCATTAATACATATCTTTTTTTTGGCAATAGCGACTCCCAGCTCATGAATTACTTTATCAAGCGATTCCTTGATAGGGAATTTAACCATTTCAAGTTTATTCTGTAGTCGCAAACTCGTTAACTTAAGAAGATCCTTAACAAAATCCATGAGTCTTCGAGTGCGCTTGTATGCCTGCTCAACAAATTCTTTTTTTTCTTCAATCGCTTTAGTAATCATGGCTGCCTGGAGAATATTCTGGATAGCGGCAATATGGCCTTTAATATCATGGGTGAGTCTCAGAACATATTCATTTTTGATGGTGTCTTTATTTTCAAGTTCAATATTTGCTTTTCTGTATGCCTCTTCCTGCTTTCGTAATTTCGACGCAATGGATGTTGTCATATATACCACCATGTATGAAGTGGTAATAAAAATAAAACCGGTACCCATCAGGTATATTTTGTTCTGATAAAAGCTATGTGTATAAAAACCTTCCAGACTGTAATGGGGTACAATTCCCTGGTATTCTAAAAATGCCAGTGCTCCGACAAAGCTTAAAATAAACGATGTAATAATATAGCATTCTTTAGGAGTAAGCAAAATGCTGGATATTATCATATGAAAGATGTAATAAATTATAAAAGGATTTTCAACGCCACCGGAAAAATGCAAAAGACAGGTTAATACAATCAGATCGGAATATATCTGAAAATATAATATTACTTTTCCATTAACGATTTTAGAAACTATATTTCTTCTAATAATGTATTTAGTGCTTACTAAGGAAAATACATTAAATACAAACAGTATAAATGCCAGTATATAGAGAGGAACCTCCTGAATGGTGATTTTTAATACGCCTGCTGAAAATTCAGTAGCAACAATAATACCGATTATGGCAAACCACCTGAGTTTGATAAGCCATAATCCACCGTCGATTATTCTATCGGTGTTGTGCTTGTTTTCCATAGCTGCTTGTTTTTACACTTATTAGTACCTCATCAAACGCTATGCTGTTCCCTTAATCCATTTGTCAAGATAATTAATTTAGATGTTTCCACCAAGGCCGTTAAATTAAAAAGCTGTCATAATAAAATAGACTTTGCCTCTAAGATATTGCATGATTGTATTATTTACCTTATCAAACAAATAAAAATTTCTATTAAAACTCAAATTGAAATGCAACTTAATAAAGTTGATTTTTGTAATTTGTTCCTCAAATAATTTAAGTTTAACTGTTTTTATATACTAATCCTGCGTCAAATGAAAATTGTACTGATAATCATCCTTGCCATCATACTACTATTGGTGGTTTTATACTTTGCTTTAATCGGGAATATTGATAAGTCCGAACCTGAAATTGTGAAATTTGATAGTCCTGTTCTTTATATTGGACGAGCGATAAATACCAGCGATAAAGATATTTACAAAGATGTTGGAAAAGTAGCAAAGGAATTTAATGCTATCAAACAAAAGAATTCCATCCCCTATCTGAAAGATCCATGGGCCTCAGTCTGTGTCAGCAAAGATTATAATAAAGAGACAAAGACATTTACCTATATAATAGGTGATGTAGTAACAAAAATCGACAGTATACCTGAAGGATTACAAGCCGGTGAAATTCCGGCATTGACTTATGCTGTATTCAAGATCAGGTCGAAAAGTAAAATAGGATGGGGTTTAAATATGGGGCGTATGAAGCGATTCATATATACCAAGTGGTTGCCAACTTCCGGGTATGAATTATCGGATAGTTTTGGCGATTTTGAGTTGCACGATGACAGAAGCCTAGGAAAAAAACCTGAGATTAATTTACACGTTGCCCTTAAAGATAAACAGGATCGATAACAACCTGTTTTGACTGACTTTGAAATTTTCGTTTTTATGGTCATATTCAAAGAAATAATCCAACATGCAACCATATTAACAACTCCTGATCTGTATCTAGCAGAATTATTGCTCAAAATCCAGAAATATTCTTTCAGACTTGTTTAAAACAGAAAAAAATTGCTCGATATCTACCTTTTTATATACCGATTATGAAAAAACATCAAGGATATAAATCCATACCGTTTACCTTTAACAGGAGGATGGTAGCCATTTCCGCTTCAATTGCCAAAGAAAGGAATACCATTCACAGCATTACCGAGATCGATATTACAGAACCGCGTCGAATTATCAGTGAACATAAAGAGCAAACGGGAGAAACGCTTTCATTTACAGCATACATAGTGTATTGTTTAGCTAAAGCCATTACAGAATTTCCTACTTTTAATTCGTTTCGGAAGGGCAAAAAATTAATTCTGTTGGAAGATGTTACCATAAGTGTATTGGTGGAACGCGAGATAAAGGATGAAAAAGTTCCTGAACCAATGGGAATACAAATGGCACAAAAGAAATCATATCGACAAATACATAACGAAATCAGGGAAGCCCAGAAGAAGAAAACAGATCAATTGGGAAGTCTTTCCCGCATGGAATGGGTGCGATTTATTCCTGGTTTTCTAATGAGTTTGTTCTTTCGCATTGCATCAAAAAACATCGGGATGCAAAAACGCTATGGTGTGATAAGTATTACGGCTGTGGGCATGTTCAGTAATCAGGCAGTGTGGTTCATTCCTATGGGAGGGCCAACCGTCTTGCTTACAGTGGGAGGAATTAAGGAAATGCTTATTCCCTATGAAGGAAAGCTTGAATCCAGGGAACATCTGTGTCTAACGGTTTCCTTCGATCATAATATTGTTGATGGTGCTCCTGCAGCAAGGTTCATGAGCAGATTTGCCGAATTGATTAAGAGCAGTAGGGGAATTGCCGATGCTCTATAAAACAATGTTACCGTCATATTAATTCAATTATAAAAACCATTCTAGTATGCCCGAACATTCCGTCCCTCGATATAATTAATAAATGAACGGTTCACTACCTTATTACCTCCTGGGGTAGGATAATCGCCAGTGAAGTACCAGTCGCCCAGATGATCTGGGCAGGCGATATGGAGGTTCTCTATCGATTGGTACACAATTTTTACTTCGGCATTAATTTCAGGAGTTTTTAGCATTTGGCTTATTTTATCAGAAATTTCCTCAGCAGTGAAGGGTTTATAGATTTCTTTCACATAGTTGACAATCTCTTCTTTTGGTTTGTTTTCCTGTGTTTTCGATTTCTTATACACATCATTGATTACCGCACCTTTTCCTTTTTCCTTAAGCAATTCTATTGCTGCACGAAAAGCAATAAAATCCCCAAGCTTTGCCATATCAATTCCATAACAATCGGGATAGCGTATCTGAGGCGAAGATGATACTACCACAATTCTTTTGGGCTCCAGGCGATCAAGAATTCGAATTATACTTTCCTTCAATGTAGTGCCACGAACAATGGAATCGTCGATGATGACCAGATTGTCCTCTCCCCTCACCAGCGTTTCGTATGCAATATCGTAAACATGACCTACCAAATCATTACGTCCATCTTCCTGAGAAATAAAGGTACGAAGTTTGATATCCTTCAGAGCTACCTTTTCGATCCTTGGTTTTAAGGATATAATACAATTAAGCTCATCTATTGTAATCTCTTTTCCTCGTTCTACAATTTGGGTTTTTGCCTGGTCCTGCATGTATTTTTCAACACCCTTGACCATGCCATAGAAAGCGGTTTCAGCAGTATTTGGTATATAAGAAAATACAGTATTCCCAAGTTCACCTTTAACTGCTTTTATAATTGCGGGCGTAAGTAATTCTCCGAGTTTCTTTCGTTCACTATAAATATTGCTATCACTTCCTCTCGAAAAGTAAATTCTCTCGAATGAACAGGAACGCTTCTCAAAAGGACCTCTAATATTCTCCATACTTACTGCACCATCTTGTTTTATTATCAGGGCACCACCCGCATCGATTTCTTTAATTTCTTCAACCGGTATATTTAGTGCAGTTTGTATTACGGGACGTTCTGAGGCTGCTACAACTACCTCCTCATCCTGATAATAATAAGCAGGGCGTATCCCCCATGGATCGCGCATTACAAAAGAATCACCATGACCCAGCAATCCGACAATGGCATAACCACCATCCCATTTTTTGCTCGATTCCCGAAGTATATTTGCAACATTGATATTTTCTGCAATCAATTCTGAAATTTCAATATTTGAATGACCCTTCTTTTTATATTGGTTAAACTCCAACTGATTTTCAACATCCAGGAAATGTCCTACATTCTCCAGCATGGTAACAGTATCAATTTTCCCTCTGGGATGTTGTCCAAGTTCAACCAGGTGGTTGAACATTTCATCGACATTTGTTAAATTAAAGTTGCCAGCCAGAACCAGTGTACGCGATTTCCAGTTATTCTGTCGTACAACCGGGTGTAAATTTTCTAGCTTATTTTTACCGAATGTACCATAACGCAAATGACCCAGCAAAACTTCACCTGAAAATGCCAAATTTCTTTTTACCCATGGTATATCCTTAATAATACCAGGGGATCTTTCCTCGATTTCTTCAAAATTTGTCTTTATACTTTGGAAAAGATCATTAATTGCAGACGGATTAATTGAACGAATCCTGTCGAGGTATTCAAAACCCGGAGGCACATTGAGTTTAACAGAAGCTATACCGGCACCGTCCTGTCCCCTATTATGCTGTTTTTCCATAAGAAGGTAAAGTTTATTCAAACCCCACCTCCAAGTACCGTATTTAAGCTGATAATGCTCAAACGGTTTCAATAATCGAATAAGCGCAATCCCACACTCGTGCTTGATCTCTTCTGTCATCCCTCGGGTTGAAAAAGTTATATCGGAGGATAATTTATTTTACTCCTCACAATAAATGCGTCTGGATAATATTTTTCAATATGTTTAAGAAATTTCATGGACTCACTATGCGACCTAAAGTCGCCTACATATAACAAATAAAATGGAGAATCAAATATATAATATGTTTTGATCCCCTTATATCGGCTGGCAAATTCAGCTTGAACTTTCGGGCCTTCGCTGTATGCCTGCTTACCTGAATTAGAATAGATACGAATTCGATATCCGTTAATACCCTTATTTTTACTCTCCTCGTAAAGATGTTTATCAACTAATTTGATGATATCCTTATCCTGAACAATATTAATTTTTCCAGTAGCTGTTGAATATTGAAGCTCACGTATTAACCGGGTACCCGCAAGCTGGGCATTTGTTTTAAGGATAATAAATGACAAAATGAAAATCAAAAATAGCTTTATCCGTTTCACAGCTACATTTATTTTTACACGGGCAAAAATAATTTATTTTATTGAAATGGAAAGTAACAATACAAAGTCATAACTAAATCATAACTATAAATCAGATAGTCACTTCGCGTATCTCATTGATGTTAATTTTCTTTTTAATCAGGAGTGTACGTGCCGATACAGTACCTTCTAGTTTAAAACTAACTTTTTGTCCTTTCTTCAAATTCATAATGCCCAAGGCCGTTCCCAGAAAATTAGCTAGGCGTATTTTAAATTCCATCTCATGAATCATAGCCGATTTTGCCGGAAGCAACAACGATTCTGATGAAGTTATCTTACCAACGTACTGTGAATTCATATAAACCCGGGTATCGAAGTCGGTAATAGTTATTCGGTGTAAGGTTGGATTTTCTATTGGAATGCTAAACATGACAACAAGCGCATTATCATCAAATCCTTTAATGGTAAAACCATGAATTTCTCCAACGGTAATTTCGGAAAACTTTCCGCATGAAATAAGTAAAATAAAAAAAAGAAAATATGAATATTTTTTAAGCCGGATCATAGAACGAACTAACTTGTATGGTAATTACAACATGTAAATGTGTCAATTTATTTTGAAAGGATTAATAAAATAATTCTAATTGCTTTATGAAAGTTACCAAATGACATACTCATATTCAAATTGATATCCAAACTTGGTTCTGATGGCATTTAATATAATTACAGCCTGGTTAATAATTTCATGCGCAATGCCATCGTTGGGTAATATCACAATTTTAAAAACCATAAATAATGAAATTTTGGGCGTAGTAATAGCAAGTCAGCAGGTAACCAAATTCTCAATATGTTGAAGTCTATTCTTCGTATAGCAGTTAAAGCCTTTCTGCCACCATATCGCCAACCTCACATGTAGAATAGCCCATCTGATCGGCTCCCATATTTTTAATTTTATGAGCTGTCACATCCATTATAGCGTTTTCAATAGCTAAAGCTGCTTCATCCTCTCCCATGTGTTCTAGCATCATACCACCACAGGCAATTGAGGCCAGAGGATTAATCACATTTTTACCGGTATATTTCGGTGCCGATCCGCCTATGGGTTCAAACATGGATACTCCTTCGGGATTAATATTGCCTCCTGCTGCAATGCCCATACCCCCCTGGGTGATAGCTCCAAGATCGGTAATGATATCTCCAAACATATTACCCGTTACAATCACATCGAACCACTCGGGATTCTTCACCATCCACATACAGGTAGCATCGACATGATAATATTCCCGGGTAATATCAGGATAATCAGTTTTGCCAACTTCATGAAATGCCCTTTCCCACAGATCGTATGTATATGTAAGTACATTGGTTTTACCACACAATGCCAACGTTTTCTTTCTGTTTCTTTTACGCGTATATTCGAAAGCATAGCGCAAGCAGCGCTCCACCTGTTTACGGTTATAAACCATACTTTGTACCGCTACTTCATCGGGATTACCTTTCATTGTAAACCCGCCGACACCCGTATACAATCCTCCTGTATTTTCGCGCACTACAACATAATCGATATGTTCCGGACCTTTATCTTTTAAAGGTGTGGGAACTCCCGGGTATAATTTAACAGGACGCAGATTTATGTATTGATCAAGCTCAAAGCGTAACCTTAGCAATATACCTTTTTCAAGAATACCGGGTTTAACATCGGGATGTCCAATAGCACCAAGGAAAATAGAATCGAATTTTTTCATTTCTTCGATAGCTGAATCAGGCAATACTTCTCCTGTAGCAAGATATCGGTCGCCCCCAAAATTGAATTCCTGATAATTAAGTTTGAAGCCAAATTTATCAGCCGCTGCCGATAATACTTTTCTTCCTTCATGAACAACTTCAGGCCCTGTACCATCGCCCGGTATAACAGCAATGTTGTAAGTTTTACTCATAGAACAGTTTAATTTTTATATTTAAGGGTAAGTTTTTTCGAAGCGCAAGTATACTATAAATTCTGAATAATCAAGCATAGCGCCTATATTTTTATGCATGGACATATCCTTCGATGATGTTCAACATTTTAATGGTAGCGATGATTGCTGCTACGGTTTGATCAGAATCTAAACCTCGTGTGCGAATTTCTTTCTTACCTAATTCCCACGTGATAACAGCTTGTACCAGCGCATCGGTTTTTCCGCCGGGAGGAATCGATACCACATAATCCACCAATCGGGGTATATTTTTATTAATACTTTTATAAATTTTCTTAAGCGCTTTCATAAAGGCATCATATTGTCCGTCGCCCACGGAACTTTCCTCGTATTCCTTTCCATCGATTTTAATTTTTAAACTTGCCACTGGCCTGAGTCCTTTTGCTGTAGATAATGAAAAGTTCAATACTTTAATCTTCTCCTCGATTGATTTACTTCGCAATACATCGGAAATTATATAGGGTAAATCTTCCTGTGTAACCATTTCTTTTTTATCGCCCAATTCTATAATTCGGCGTGTGACTTTTTTCATCGATTCAGAATCGAGCTCGATGCCTAATGCTTCAAGGTTTTGGACAATATTAGCCTTCCCCGATGTTTTCCCTAGAGCATACACACGTTTTCGTCCAAAGCGTTCAGGTAATAAATCGTTAAAGTATAGATTGTTCTTTTTATCTCCATCGGCATGGACACCACTTGTTTGTGTAAAAACATTATCGCCAATAAGAGGTTTGTTCGGAGGTATACGAATTCCGGAATAAGTTTCAACCATCTTGCTAACCAGTGTAAGTTTCGATTCATTGACCGACATTTTATATCCGAAATGATCTTGAACTACAGCAATAATACTCGACAATGGTACATTGCCAGCTCTTTCACCCAAACCATTAATTGTGCCATGTAAACAGTTTATACCAGCCTTTACTGCAGCATATATATTCGCAGTAGCTAGGTCGTAATCGTTATGTGCATGGAAGTCGAAGTTAAGATTTGGAAAATTCTCAATAATTTGTTTACAGAAAGCATAGGTTTCGTCAGGGTTGAGGATACCTAAAGTATCGGGAAGCATAAAATGTTCGACAGGTTGATCAGATAGTTTATCGATTAATCTATAAACATAGTCAGGCGAATTACGCATTCCGTTCGACCAGTCTTCCAGATAAATATTCACTTTTAACGACTTCGATACGGCATAATTTATTACTTCCTTGATGTCATTAATATGCTCTTCGGGAGTTTTTCGGATTTGATGCTTTAAATGGTGGAGTGACCCTTTTGTAAGCAGATTTATAATCTTACAACCTGCACCCACAATCCAGTCGACTGAAGTTGTACCGTCAACAAAACCCAAAACTTCTACTTTATCAAGATCGTTTCGGGATGCTGCCCAGGAGGCAATTTTTTTAACAGCTTCAAGCTCCCCTTCCGAAACGCGTGCGGAAGCAATTTCGATCCGATCGACTTTCAGATCCTCGAGCAAGAGTTTAGCGATGCTTAGTTTTTCATCGAAAGTAAAACTTACTCCCGATGTTTGTTCTCCATCGCGAAGTGTGGTATCAAGTATATTGATTTTCATATTTTTAGTCTCCATCATAAAATATATGAAAAGAGGAATCAATAGTTTGGAATATTAAACTATCGATTCCTTCTGATTTTACATTGCTAAACTTTTTTCAAAAGCTTCAATTTTATCCCTAAGGCTCAGTAGATAGTCGATATCGTCGTATCCGTTTATCAGGCAATCTTTTTTATAAGGATTGATATCAAAGCGATGGGAATCACCGGCAGACAAAATTGTTATTAATTGTTTTTCAAGATTCACCTCTACTTCAGTGTTTGGATCATCATCGAGCGATTTAAAAAGTTTTGACAAAAAACCTTCCGACACTTGAACAGGTAGCAATCCGTTATTCAAGGCGTTATTTTTAAAAATATCGGCAAAGAAACTTGAAACTACTACCTTAAATCCATAGTCGTATATTGCCCATGCAGCATGCTCACGGCTCGATCCACTCCCAAAATTTTTCCCTGCAATAAGAATTTTTCCGCTGTATGTTGATTTGTTAAGTACGAAATCTTTTATAGGTTCGTTTTGCTTATTGTATCGCCAATCGCGAAACAGGTTATCTCCAAAACCTTTGCGGGTAGTTGCTTTGAGAAACCGAGCTGGAATAATTTGATCCGTGTCGATATTTTCAATTGTAAGCGGAACACATGTGCTGCGTATTGTTATGAATTTATCAATTGCCATTTTCGTTACTTTTTAATTTCGAATTATTTTATAAAAAATCTCTGGGATCGGTCACCTTACCTGTAATAGCAACAGCAGCAGCTGTAAGTGGACTGGCCAGCATAGTGCGTGAACCCGGACCCTGCCGGCCTTCGAAATTTCGGTTTGTCGTTGAAACTGCATAAAGTCCTTCAGGTACCTTATCATCATTCATTGCCAGACAGGCTGAACAACCTGGTTGCCGAAGTTCGAAACCCGCTTCTTCAAGAATTTTATCAATTCCTTCCTCCCGAGCCTGTTTCTCAACCTGGCGTGAACCGGGAACAATCCATGCCACAATATTCCCAGCCTTTTGTTTCCCTTTTACAAAACCGGCAAACGCACGTAAATCCTCTATACGGCCATTGGTACAACTACCCACAAATACATAGTTTACTTCCTTACCTATCATGGGTGAGCCGGCCTCAAACCCCATATACTTCATCGATTTATTGAAGCTGGTTCTGGCACTTTCTTCCATGGAATCGTATGAAGGAATTTTACCGGTAATTCCCACACCCATGCCGGGATTAGTTCCATAAGTGATCATAGGTTCGATATCTGTAGCGTTATAATTAAGCTCAAGGTCAAATACTGCATCTTTATCAGAATAAAGCGTTTTCCAATATGCAAGTTTTTTATTCCATTCCTCACCTTTCGGGGCATACTCACGCTCTTTAACATATTCAAATGTCACAGTATCGGGAGCTATTAAACCTCCTCGTGCACCCATTTCGATACTCATGTTACATACAGTCATACGTCCTTCCATACTTAAACTGCGTATTGCCGATCCGTCATATTCAACAAAATATCCTGTACCACCACTGGTAGTAATCTTTGAAATAATATAAAGTATAATATCCTTTGCCATTACACCATTATTCAGCTTGCCATCGATCGTGATTCGCATACGCTTTGGTTTTGGTTGCATAACACACTGAGTGGCCAATACCATTTCAACCTCGCTTGTACCAATTCCGAATGCCACACTACCAAATGCTCCATGGGTTGAAGTATGCGAATCGCCACACACAATTGTCATTCCTGGTTGCGTCAATCCAAGCTCAGGTCCTATTACGTGTACAATTCCCTGGTACGGATGATTGAGCCCATAATGATTAATACCATATTTTTTAGTATTCTCGGCCAGTTTACTCACCTGCATAAGCGATAGCTGATCCTTTATAGGCATGTTCTGGTTTATGGTTGGTACGTTATGATCGGCAGTGGCAACCGTTTTTTCGGGCCGTAATACCTTAATACCACGCCGACCAAGACCTGCGAAAGCTTGTGGACTAGTTACTTCATGAATTAGATGCCTGTCGATATATAACACGCTGGGACCTCCTTCGATTTGTTTTACAACATGCGAATCCCAAATCTTGTCAAATAATGTTTTACCCACTTTCTGAAACTTTTATTGTTATTTAATTTTATTAACTGCATCAAGAAAAGCTTCCACGGAAGCGGTAATAATATCGGTATTACCGGAAAATCCATAATACACTTTTCCCTTATTCTCAATCTGAATATGTACTTTCCCTAAATCGTCTATTCCGCGTGTTACAGCCTGAACCAGATATTCTTCAAGATTCACATTATGACGAATAAGACTTTTCACAGCTTTTAATGAAGAATCGACCGGCCCATTTCCCGATTCTGTAGCAGTGAATTCTTCACCATCAATATCTAATGTTACAGTTGCCATCGGTATGGTTGACATACCAGCCAGCACCTGTAGATGTTTCAGCTTTATTTTGCTGCCGTTCGATGTTTCCTTTTTACCTACAAGAACTTCCAGATCTTCATCACGAATATCTTTTTTTCTATCTGCAATTTCCAGAAATCGTTCGTATACCTTATCCAGTTCACCGTTTTCAAGTTCATAGCCTAACAAACTTAACCGGTGTTTCAGAGCCGCCCGACCACTTCGGGCAGTTAGTGAAATACTGGATTCCGCTATTCCCACATCGACCGGATCGATAATTTCATAGTTCTCACGATTCTTCAAAACACCATCCTGATGAATTCCCGATGAATGGGCAAAAGCATTTCGCCCAACAATTGCCTTATTCGATTGTATAGGCATATTCATCAAGGAAGAAACCAAACGACTTGTCTTGAAAATATTGTGGGTATTTATCCCGGTTTCTATTCCTAAATGCTTGCGACTTTTCATAATCATTACTACTTCTTCAAGCGAAGTATTCCCAGCCCTTTCGCCAATTG